>NZ_JBYSWT010000001.1:0-74355 GCF_058781435.1 Pseudomonas sp. FW507-12TSA | reverse complement strand
AACCCCCCCCCCCCGCCCGCGCCCCCCCCCCCCCCCCCGAGGGTGTCACTCGATGACCAGAATGGCATCCATTTCGACCTGCGCGCCCTTTGGCAGGGCGGCCACGCCGATGGCGGCGCGAGCTGGGTAGGGCTGTTCGAAGTACTTGCCCATGATCTCGTTGACCTTGGCGAAGTGGCTCAGGTCGGTGAGGAAGATGTTCAGCTTGACGATGTCCTTGAACGAACCACCAGCAGCCTCGGCGACCGACTTGAGGTTTTCGAACACCTGGACGGTCTGGGCTTCGAAGCCTTCGACCAGTTCCATGGTCTTTGGATCCAGCGGGATCTGGCCCGACATATAGACGGTGTTGCCAGCCTTGATCGCCTGGGAGTAGGTGCCGATGGCGGCCGGGGCCTTGTCGCTGGTAATAACGGTCTTGGTCATGAATGACTCCTTGTAATGGGCGGGCTTTGAGGCGGGTTAGGCACGCATGCGGGTGATGCGGATGACTCCGATCAGGGCGCGCAGTTTCTTGATCACGCGGGCCAGGTGCACGCGATCGTGCACGCTGACCACCAGTTGGACCACGCTGATGCGGCCATCGCGTTCGTCCATGCTGATTTTCTCGATGTTGCCGTCGGCGGCGTTGACGCTACTGGCCAGCAGGGCGATCAGGCCACGCTGGTGCTCCAGCTCGACGCGCAGTTCGACGTTGAACTCGCCGGTGACATCCTTGGCCCAGGAAAGCTGGATGCATTTTTCCGGGTTGTGGCGGATTTCACTGATGTTGCGGCAGTTTTCCAGGTGCACCACCATTCCCTTGCCGGCCGACAGGTGGCCGACGATGGGGTCGCCCGGGATCGGTGTGCAGCATTTGGCATAGCTCAGGACCAGGCCTTCGGTGCCGCGGATGGCCAGTGGGCCCTCTGGGCTCGGCAACTGTTCGCCCTCGCCCAGCAGGCGGCGGGCCACGACGTAGGCCATGCGGTTGCCCAGGCCGATGTCTTCCAGCAGGTCTTCGATCAGTTCCAGGCGGTACTCGTGGAGGATCGCCTGGATCCGCTCGGCCGGGATTTTCTCCAGGGCGCTGTCGAAGCCGTTGAGCACCTTGTTCAGCAGGCGTTCACCGAGGCTGATGGACTCGGAGCGACGTTGCAGCTTGAGGGCATGGCGGATGTGGGTGCGGGCCTTGCCAGTGACCACGAAGTTGAGCCAGGCCGGGTTCGGCCGGGCGCCCGGGGCACTGACGATTTCCACGGTCGAGCCACTTTGCAGCGGTTCGGACAGTGGCGCCAGGCGGCGATTGATGCGGCAGGCGATGCAGCTGTTGCCCACGTCCGTGTGCACCGCGTAGGCGAAGTCGACTGCCGTGGAGCCCTTGGGCAGCTCCATGATCCGGCCCTTGGGCGTGAAGACGTAGACCTCGTCCGGGAACAGGTCGATCTTCACGCTTTCGATGAATTCCAGGGAGTTGCCGGCCCGTTGCTGCATCTCCAGGACGCCCTTGACCCATTGGCGGGCGCGGGCGTGGGTGCCCTTGGGCTGCTCGTCGCCGCTGGACTTGTACAGCCAGTGGGCTGCGATGCCGTTGTTGGCCATCTCTTCCATTTCGCGGGTGCGGATCTGGATCTCGATCGGAACCCCGTGCATGCCGAACAGCGTGGTATGCAGCGACTGGTAGCCGTTGGCCTTGGGAATGGCGATGTAGTCCTTGAAGCGCCCGGGCAGCGGCTTGTACAGGTTGTGTACGGCGCCGAGCACGCGATAGCAGGTATCGACCTTGTCGACGATGATCCGGAACGCGTAGACATCCATGATCTCGTTGAAGGCCCGGCGCTTGCCGCGCATTTTCTTGTAGATACCGTAGAGGTGCTTCTGGCGGCCGCTGACTTCGCCCTGGATGCCGTCGATGGCCAGGCAGTGGCCCAGGGACTCTTCGATCTTGTTGACGATTTCCTTGCGGTTGCCCCGGGCGCGCTTGACCGCCTGGTAGATCCGCGCGGAGCGCATCGGGTGCATGGCCTTGAAGCCCAGGTCCTCGAACTCGATGCGCACGGTATGCATGCCCAGGCGGTTGGCAATGGGTGCGTAGATTTCCAGGGTTTCCTTGGCGATCCGCCGGCGTTTCTCGCCGGACAGCACTTCCAGGGTGCGCATGTTGTGCAGGCGGTCGGCCAGCTTGACCAGGATCACGCGGATATCGCGAGCCATGGCCATGGCCATCTTCTGGAAGTTCTCGGCCTGGGCTTCGGCCTTGGTCTCGAAGTTCATCTGGGTCAGTTTGCTGACCCCGTCGACCAATTCGGCCACGGTCTCGCCGAACTGGGCGCTGAGCGCTTCCTTGGCGATGCCGGTGTCTTCGATCACGTCATGCAGCATCGCGGCCATCAGGCTCTGATGATCCATGTGCATGTCGGCAAGAATGTTCGCTACCGCCAGTGGGTGCGTGACGTACGCCTCGCCGCTGCGACGGCGTTGACCGTCATGGGCTTGTTCGGCGTAGAAATACGCTCGGCGGACCAGGTTCACCTGGTCCGTGCCGAGATAGGTCGATAAGCGATCGGCGAGGGCGTCTATGCTCGGCATGATGTCTCCTGCCGTAGGCTGTGATCCCGCGCCGTGCTACGTCGACCAGGCATAGGCTCAGACGGCCTCGTTGGACTCGTCCTCGAAAGCAGCGAAAAGCGGCTCGTCTTCAACGATCTCGGCTTCGGCGATGGCTGCATAGTCGATCAGGCCTTCAGCGATTTCGCGCAGGGCGACAACGGTAGGCTTGTCGTTTTCCCATGCTACTTTCGGCTCTTTGCCGCCGGTGGCCAGCTGACGGGCACGCTTGGTAGAGAGCATGACCAGCTCAAAGCGGTTATCCACGTGTTCTAGGCAGTCTTCAACGGTTACGCGGGCCATGGTCTTCCTCGTAGCAAATGCGATAGGCGCGGTGCCCGGATGGGCGAGCGGACTCAACAGTTTAAAAAATCACCAGCGTTTAGGGAAGCGCTGATTTTTTGACCAAGCCCTTCAACGCGCTGCAAGCACCAATGTAAAGCGCTTGCAGCGGTTTTGGGAAGTGCTGTTTTCAACCCAGCAATTCAGCCAGCAATTTGCCGAAACGCTGTTGCTGGCGCTTCTGCTGCAGCTGGTTGGTGCGGAAAATCGCTTTCAGGTCGTCCAGGGCATGGGCGAAGTCGTCGTTGATGATCAGGTAGTCGTAGTCGACGTAGTGGCTCATCTCGCTGACCGCTTCACGCATCCGGCCTTCGATGATCTCGTCGCTGTCCTGGCCGCGATTGGTCAGGCGCTGGCGCAAGGCTTGCTGGGATGGCGGCAGGATGAAGATCGAGCGGGCCTGGGGCATCAGCTTGCGCACCTGCTCGGCGCCTTGCCAGTCGATTTCCAGGATCAGGTCGTGGCCTTCGTCCAGGGTTTGCTGCAGATGGCTCTGGGAGGTCCCGTAGAGGTTGCCGAAGACCTCGGCGCGCTCGAGGAAGTCGCCGTGCTCGATCATCCGCACGAACTCTTCGCGCTCGACGAAGTGGTAGTTCACCCCGTTGGTCTCGCCCGGGCGCATGGCGCGGGTAGTGTGGGAGATCGAGACGCGGATGCTGGCATCGGCGTCGATCAGGGCCTTGACCAGGCTGGTCTTGCCCGCGCCCGAGGGGGCGGAAATGATGTACAGGGTGCCGGTGCTGTGGGTCATGTCAGTTGCCTTACTCAATGTTCTGCACTTGTTCGCGCATCTGCTCGATCAACACCTTGAGGTTGACCGCAGCCTGGGTGCTGCGCGGGTCGAAGGCCTTGGAGCCCAGTGTGTTGGCTTCGCGATTGAGCTCCTGCATCAGGAAGTCCAGGCGCCGGCCGGCGGCGCCGCCGGACTTGAGTACACGGCGAACTTCGATGATGTGCGTGCTCAGGCGATCCAGTTCTTCGGCGACGTCGCTCTTCTGCGCCAGCAGGACCATCTCCTGCTCGAGACGAGTCGGGTCCAGCTCGGCTTGCATGTCGGCGAAGCGATCGAGGATCTTCTGCCGCTGCGTCGCGAGCATCTGTGGAACCAGTTCGCGCAGGGTCGCCACGTCTTCTTCTATAGAGGACAGGCGCTCGTTGATCAGCCGGGCCAGCTCGGCGCCTTCGCGCTCGCGGCCATTCTTCAATTCCTTCAGGCCTTGGTTGAACAGCGCCAGGGCGTCGTTGTTCAGGGCCTGCGGGTCGTTGGCATCCGCGACCAGGACTCCGGGCCAGGCCAGGACTTCCAGGGGGTTGAGCGCGGCTGGTTGCTTGATCAGGCCGGCAACGGACTCGGCGGCGGCCACCAGCTGCGCGGCGCGCTCGCGGTCGACCTGCAGCGGCTTGCCGGTGGTTTCCTCGGTGAAGCGCAGGGTGCACTCGACCTTGCCTCGCGACAAGCCCTGGCGCAGGGCCTCGCGGACCGCGCCTTCCAGGTCGCGAAAGGCTTCAGGCAGGCGCAGGTGCGGTTCCAGGTAGCGACTGTTGACCGAGCGCAATTCCCAGCTCAGGGTGCCTTGGGTGCCGGCCCGTTCTACCCGGGCGAAGGCGGTCATGCTGTGCACCATGGAGGTCCCTCCGATTCAGCGCCGGCGCCAACCATGAATGGATTGGGTGGGCTGATAGTGATGAATTAAAGCCGACAGGCTGCGAAGGCGCAGGATTGTAGCGCAGTGCGGTGGGAGCCCCCAAACCCTGGCGTGGGCTCATAGTGACAGGGCTTTGCCGGGGCAAATTGACCTTTGGCGGTTTTTGGTCTGCCCTGGCGCGGTCGCGGGCCTTATAATGTTCGGCAGTTTTCCGTCCTCGTACAGGTGTTCCTCTATGAAACGTCCAAGTGGTCGCGCTGCCGATCAGCTTCGCTCGATCCGCATCACCCGCAACTACACCAAACACGCCGAGGGATCCGTACTGGTCGAGTTTGGCGATACCAAAGTGATCTGCACGGTCAGCGTCGAGAACGGCGTGCCGCGCTTCCTCAAGGGCCAGGGCCAGGGTTGGCTGACCGCCGAATACGGCATGCTGCCGCGCTCCACCGGTGAACGTAACCAGCGTGAAGCCAGCCGTGGCAAGCAGGGCGGCCGGACCCTGGAGATCCAGCGCTTGATCGGCCGTTCGCTGCGTGCTGCGCTGGACATGTCCAAGCTTGGCGACATCACCTTGTATGTCGATTGCGATGTGATCCAGGCCGATGGCGGTACCCGTACCGCATCCATCACTGGCGCCATGGTGGCCCTGGTGGACGCCCTGAAAGTGATCAAGAAGCGTGGTGGCCTCAAGGGCGGTGACCCGCTCAAGCAGATGATCGCCGCGGTCTCGGTGGGCATGTACCAGGGCGAGCCGGTGCTGGACTTGGACTATCTTGAAGATTCGGCGGCTGAAACCGACCTCAACGTGGTGATGACCAGCACGGGTGGTTTCATCGAGGTCCAGGGCACTGCCGAAGGCGCGCCGTTCCAGCCGGCCGAACTGAATGCGATGCTGGCCTTGGCCCAGCAGGGCATGACCGAGATCTTCCAACTGCAACAGGCCGCCCTCGCCGATTGATCCAGGCGGCCATGGCAAGGAGAGCGTTATGAGTGATGAGCAACTTCCGCTGCCTACGCCGAGCCATGAGGTTCGGCAATGGGCGATGTTCTGTCACCTGTCTGCCTTGCTGGGGCTATGGATTCCGTTCGGTACGCTGATCGGGCCGCTGATCCTCTGGCAGATGAAGCGCGAGACCGACCCCTTCATCGACGCCCAGGGCAAGGAGGCGTTGAACTTCCAGTTGACGGTCGCCATAGCCTCGGCGGTGTGCTTCCTGCTGATGTTCGTGCTGATCGGCTTCGTCCTGTTCGGCCTGCTGGCGTTGGGCGCCCTGGTGCTGACCATCATCGGCGGCGTCAAGGCCGGGGAGGGCGTGCCTTATCGGTATCCCTTCACCTGGCGGCTGGTCAAGTAGATCGAGCGAGCACAAAAAAGCCGACACTGATGTCGGCTTTTTTGTGGGGTATGCAAGGACGCTTAGATGGTCAGCGTCCAGTCATAGTCCACGATCAGCGGTGCGTGCTGCGAGAAGCGCGGCTGGCGCGGCAGGCGCGCGCTACGCACGAAGCGCCGCAGGCCGGGAGTCAGCAGCTGGTAGTCGAAGCGCCAGCCCAGGTTGAGCATCTCGGCCTGCTCGTTGTCCGGCCACCAGCTGTACTGGTCGCCTTCACGGCTGACTTCGCGCAGGGCGTCGACATAACCCATATTCCCGATGATCTCGTCCATCCAGGCGCGTTCGGGCGCCAGGAAGCCCGGAGACTGCTGGCTGTCACGCCAGTTCTTGATGTCCAGCTTCTGTTGCGCCACGTACAACGAGCCACAGTAGATGTACTCGCGCCGCTTGCGCCGCTGCTTGTCCAGGTAACGGGCGAAGTCGTCCATTAACTTGAACTTCTGGTTCAAGTCTTCATCGCCGTTCTGCCCTGATGGAAGCAGCAAGGTCGCGATGCTGACCTTGTCGAAATCGGCTTGCAGGTAGCGCCCGTAACGATCGGCTGTTTCAAAGCCGAGGCCGCTGATGACCGCCTTCGGCTGCAACCGCGAGTACAAAGCCACGCCACCTTGGGCGGGAACTTCAGCATCGCAGGCATAAAGGAAGTAGCCGTCCAGTTGGAAGGCTGGGTCGTCCAGTTCAAAGGCGGAGGCGCGGGTGTCCTGCAGGCAGATGACGTCGGCATTCTGTGCCTGCAGCCAACTGAGCAAACCGCGCTCGACTGCAGCCTGAATACCATTGACGTTCACACTGATGATCCGCATAAATGGCCCCAAAAATCACGTGCGTGTATGATACCCGAGCTCTACCTAATTAGCTAAATCCGTGGTATCTGGGGTTTTTTCATGCAGGCGTATCAGCGCGATTTCATTCGTTTTGCCATCGATCGCGGGGTTTTGCGCTTCGGTGAGTTCACCCTGAAGTCCGGGCGTACCAGCCCCTACTTCTTCAATGCCGGCCTGTTCAACAGCGGCACGGCCCTGGCCCAGCTGGGGCGTTTCTATGCTGCGGCGATCGTCGACAGCGGCATTTCCTTCGATGTGCTGTTCGGGCCGGCCTACAAGGGCATTCCCCTGGCAGCGGCGACCGCAGTCGCCCTGGCCGAGCATCACCAGCGCGACCTGCCCTGGTGCTTCAACCGCAAGGAAGCTAAGGCCCATGGCGAGGGTGGCAGCCTGGTGGGCGCGCCGTTGACCGGCGATGTACTGATCATCGATGACGTGATCACTGCCGGTACGGCCATTCGTGAAGTGATGCAGATCATCGGCTCCCAGGACGGCGCCAGGGCGGCCGGCGTACTGATCGCCCTGAACCGCCAGGAGCGCGGTAACGGCGAGCTGTCGGCGATCCAGGAAGTCGAGCGCGACTTCGGCATCCCGGTGGTAAGCATCGTCTCGCTGAACCAGGTCCTGGAGTTCCTGGCGGACGATCCGCAGCTCAAGCAGCACCTGCCGGCGGTGGAAGCCTATCGCGCGCAATTCGGCGTCTGAGTATTGCTGCGAGGCCTGCCCGTGATAGCGGCCTGCCTGGTGCGCCGATATCGCGGACAAGCTCAGCTCCTGCAGAAGACGCAAAAAAAGACCCCGCCAGGCAAAGCCCGGCGGGGTCTTTTTCATTGCTGCTTCAAGGGCGCTTGCGATTGCTGATCAAGGTGCCCACGCCGGTGTCGGTGAAGATCTCCAGCAGGATCGCGTTGGGCACGCGACCATCGATGATCAGCGAGCTGCCCACGCCGCCCTGTACCGCTTCCAGGGCGCAGCGGATCTTCGGCAGCATGCCGCCGTAGATGGTGCCGTCGGCGATCAGCTCGTCCACTTGCTGGGTGCTCAGGCCGGTCAAGACCTTGCCCGACTTGTCCATCAGGCCGGCGATGTTGGTCAGCAGCATCAGCTTCTCGGCTTTCAGGGCCTCGGCCACCTTGCCAGCCACCAGGTCGGCGTTGATATTGTAGGACTCGCCATTGGCACCCACGCCGATCGGTGCGATCACCGGGATGAAATCACCCTTGACCAGCAGGTTCAGCAGGTCGGTATTGATGCCTTCCACTTCGCCCACATGGCCGATGTCGATGATTTCCGGGGTGGTCATTTCCGGCGTCTGGCGGGTCACGGTGAGCTTCCTGGCCCGGATCAGCTCGGCATCCTTGCCGGTCAGGCCGATGGCGCTGCCGCCATGGCGGTTGATCAGGTTGACGATGTCCTTGTTCACCTGGCCACCGAGGACCATCTCCACCACGTCCATGGTCTGCGCATCGGTCACGCGCATGCCATCGACGAAGTGGCTTTCGATCGACAGGCGCTTGAGCAGGTCGCCGATTTGCGGTCCACCGCCGTGTACTACCACCGGGTTTATCCCTACAGCCTTCATCAACACGATGTCGCGGGCGAAGCCGGTTTTCAGCTCCTCGCTTTCCATAGCGTTGCCGCCGTACTTGATCACCAGGGTCTTGCCGACATAACGGCGGATATAAGGCAGCGCTTCGGATAGGACCTTGGCGGTATTGGCGGCGGCGTCGCGTTCGATGGTCATTCAGGGCTCCGGTGCTTCAAACAATCAAAACGGTAGTTGGAGATCAGGTGCAACACGTTTCAGTTGGACATGGAACACGTCCTTAATCCGCTGCAGTTCGGCTGCATTGTCAGCCTCGAAGCGCAGTACCAGCACAGGGGTGGTATTGGAGGCGCGAACCAGTCCCCAGCCCTTGGCATAGTCGACTCGCACCCCGTCAATGGTGGTCAGGTTGGCACCCTCGCCCCACTGTGCGTCGTGCAAGGCATCAATGATGCTGAATTTGCTCTCTTCGGTCACATGGATATTGATTTCCGGCGTGGAAATATCGTTCGGGAAGGTGGCGAACAACTCTTCCGAAGTGGTTTTTTCCTGGCTGAGGATCTCCAGCAGGCGTGCCGCGCTGTAGATGCCGTCATCGAAACCGAACCAGCGCTCCTTGAAGAACACGTGGCCGCTCATCTCGCCGGCCAGCAGGGCGCCGGTCTGCTTCATTTTCTTCTTGATCAACGAGTGACCGGTTTTCCACATTAGCGGACGGCCGCCATATTCCTTGATCAGTGGAACCAGGCGCCGGGTGCATTTGACGTCGAAGATGATTTCCGCGTCCGGGTTGCGCCCCACCACATCCTTGGCGAAGAGCATCAGCAGGCGATCGGGGAAGACGATGCTGCCGGTGTTGGTCACTACCCCGACCCGGTCGCCATCGCCGTCGAAGGCCAGGCCCAGGTCGGCCCCGGTTTCCTTGACCTTGGCGATCAGGTCCTCGAGGTTCTCGGGTTTGCCCGGGTCCGGGTGGTGGTTGGGGAAGTTGCCATCCACCTCGCAGAACAGCGGGATGACTTCGCAGTTCAGGGCCTCGATCAGTTGCGGGGCAATGACCCCGGCGGCGCCGTTGCCGCAATCGACCACCACCTTCATGCGACGGGCCAGCTTCACGTCCCGGGTGATCTCCTCGAGATAGCGCGGCAGGATATCGACCTTGGTGACACTGCCCTGGGCGCTGCTCAGGTTGTTGCTCTTGAGGCGCTCGTGCAGGGCCTGGATCTGTTCGTTGGCCAGGGTGTCGCCAGCGATGACGATCTTGAAGCCGTTGTAGTTCGACGGGTTGTGGCTGCCGGTGAGCATCACCCCGGATTTGCCAGCCAGTACGTTGGCTGCGTAGTACAAGGCCGGGGTCGGAACCAGGCCGACATCGCTGACGTGGCAGCCGCTGTCATGCAGGCCCTGGATCAGCTGAGCCACCAGTTCTGGTCCGGACAGGCGGCCGTCACGGCCGACGCAAACGTTGGGTTCGCCCTGGGCCAGGCTCTGGGAGCCGATGGCGCGGCCGATCCAGTAGGCGGTTTCGGCGTTCAGGGTTTCCGGTACAACGCCACGGATGTCGTAGGCGCGGAAGATGCTGTCGGGAAGTTTCGGGGCGACTTTGGCTGCGGTGCTCATCACTGAGGGTGCTCCATCTGAAGGGGGTGCGGTACGGCCGTGGAATGACAGGCCGGCAGGCTCAAACTGAAGGGTATGACGGCGTTTTCAGCATAGAGTTCGTACTGCGAAAGTGCCATCGGGGGGTTATGGCTGGTGTGCCATCAGCCTGAAGCCGGGGCGGTTGGGGCGGATTCGTCGGCGATGACCGACGATCGTTCATCCTGAAATTTCCCAGGTGAGATGATCGGGCCGGGCAGGGCGCCCGGCCCGCAGCCAGCCTCAATGGCTGCCGGAGTGGCCGAAACCGCCAGCTCCGCGCTGGCTCTCATCGAACGCCTCGACCACCTCGAAGTGGGCCTGGACCACAGGTACCAGCACCAGCTGGGCGATACGCTCGCCGACAGCGATGTTGAAGGCACTCTGGCCTCGGTTCCAGCAGGACACCATCAGTTCGCCCTGGTAGTCCGAGTCGATCAGGCCCACGAGGTTACCCAGCACGATGCCGTGTTTGTGGCCCAGGCCGGAGCGGGGCAGGATCAGGGCGGCCAGGCCCGGGTCGCCGATGTAGACCGACAGGCCAGTAGGGATCAGCAAGGTCTGGCCCGGCTCCAGTACGGTGTCTTCCTTGAGCATGGCGCGCAGGTCGAGGCCGGCGGAGCCTGGCGTGGCGTACTGCGGCAGGGGGAATTCGCTACCGATGCGTGGGTCGAGGATCTTGGCTTGTAAAGCGTGCATGCGAGTTAAACCTGGTTCAGCCGTTCGGCGATGAAGGAGATCAGCTGGCGGGCAATCTTGCCCTTGCTGGTCTGGGCGAAGAGGGTTGCGTGCAACTCTCGGTCAATCACGCTGCAGGCGTTTTCCTCGCTGTTGAAGCCAATGCTCGGGTTGGCCACGTCGTTGGCGACGATCAGGTCGAGGTTCTTGTCCTTCAGTTTGCGTGCAGCGTAGTCGAGCAGGTGTTCGGTCTCGGCGGCGAAGCCGACGCTGAATGGGCGGTCAGGACGGGTGGCGATGGTGGCCAGGATGTCCGGATTGCGCACCATTTGCAGCAGCAGGCCGTCACCGTTCGTAGGGTCTTTCTTTAATTTTTGTGGGGCAACGACTTCCGGGCGGTAATCCGCGACCGCCGCAGAGGCGATGAAAATGTCGCATGGAATGGCCGCCTCGCAGGCCGCCAGCATGTCGCGAGCGCTGACGACGTCGATCCGCGTGACTCGGTCGGGGGTTGGCAGGTGCACTGGTCCGGTGATCAGGGTGACCCGGGCGCCGGCTTCGACGGCGGCCTCGGCCAGGGCGAAGCCCATTTTCCCTGAGCTATGGTTGGTGATGTAGCGCACCGGGTCGATGTTTTCCTGGGTCGGCCCGGCGGTGATCAGTACATGCTTGCCGGTCAGGGCCTGGTGCTGGAAGCAGTCGGCGGCGCACAGTGCCAGGTCGTTGGCTTCGAGCATGCGGCCCAGGCCGACATCGCCGCAGGCCTGGCTGCCGGAGGCCGGGCCGAATACTCGCAGGCCGCGGCTCTGCAGGAGCTGGGTGTTGGCCTGGGTGGCAGGATCGCGCCACATGGCCTGGTTCATGGCCGGGGCGATGGCCACGGTGGCGTCGGTGGCCAGGACCAGGGTGGTCAGCAGGTCATCGGCGATGCCCTGGGCCAGGCGGGCGATCAGGTCGGCCGTGGCCGGGGCGATCAGCACCAGGTCGGCCCACTTGGCCAGCTCGATATGGCCCATGGCGGCTTCGGCCGCCGGGTCCAGCAGGTCGAGGTGGACCGGATGCCCGGAGAGGGCCTGGAGGGTCAGCGGGGTGATGAATTCACAGCCGCCCCGGGTCATGACCACGCGCACTTCGGCGCCCTGGTCGAGGAGTCGGCGAACCAGCTCCGCGCTCTTGTAGGCGGCAATGCCGCCACCGACGCCGAGCACGATGCGTTTGCGATACAGCCGCTGCATAGGCCTGTCTTTCCGTTCAGAGATTACTGCGTGGAGTTCCCCTCCCCAGGTGAAATACCACGCAAAAAAGAGGGGGGCTAAGATAGCACAGCGTCCGCCATGGAACAGCGGCGCCATGCACAGGGAGGTGTGATGAGCATTCGTGATTGGCCCGCGGCGGAGCGCCCGCGGGAACGGCTTCTGGAGCAGGGCGCGCTCAGCCTTTCCGATGCCGAGTTGCTGGCGATCTTCCTGCGTACCGGTATCGCCGGCAGGAGCGCGGTCGACCTGGCCCGGCTGCTGTTGCAGCGTTTTGGCAGCTTGCGCAGCCTGTTGGAGGCGGACCAGCTGACCTTTACCCGCCAGCCGGGGTTGGGACCGGCCAAATATGCGCAGTTGCAGGCCGTGCTGGAAATGGCCCGGCGCAACCTCGCGCAGGAGCTGCATCGGCACTCCGCGTTGGAAAACCCACTGGTGGTGCGCGATTACCTGAAGTCGATGCTGCGGCACGAACCCCATGAGGTGTTCGGCTGCCTGTTCCTGGACACCAAGCATCGGGTCCTGGCGTTCGAGATCCTGTTCCATGGCTCGATCGATAGCACCACGGTGCATCCGCGCCAGGTGATCAAGCGCACCCTGGCCCACAACGCCGCGGCGGTGATCCTCTGCCACAACCACCCGTCGGGCATTTCCGATCCCAGCCCTGCGGACCGGGTGGTCACCCGGCGCTTGCAGCAGGCATTGGAACTGATCGATGTCAGGGTGCTGGATCACTTCATCATCGGCGAGGGCGATCCGCTGTCGATGGCCGAGTACGGCTGGCTCTGAACCCGAGGCAAGCCCGCTACCCCGGGGCTTGCCATGGTGGGTAGGGGGAGGCTAGCGGAGGCTGACCTTGGAGTAGTCCTGGCGGCCGAAGGGGCTTACCTGGTAGCCCTGGACCTGCTTGCGAGCCAGGGCGAAGGCGGTCGGGTGGGCCAGGGGCAGCCATAGCGCCTGCTGCTGGATCTGGGTCTGGGCCTGCTGGTATAGCTTGCTGCGCACGCCTTGCTCGCTGGTGGTCTTGCCCGCGGTGATCAGCTTGTCCAGGTTCTGGTCGCAATAGCGGGCGAAGTTGGTCCCGGACTTGACCGCCGCGCAGGTGAACTGTGGCGAGAGGAAGTTATCCGGGTCGCCGTTGTCGCCGGCCCAGCCCATGAACAGCAGGTCGTGCTCGCCAGCCTTGGCCCGGCGGATCAGTTCGCCCCATTCGATCACGCGGATCTCCGCCTGGATCCCCACCTGGGCCAGGTCCGACTGGAGCATTTGTGCGCCCAGGCTCGGGTTGGGGTTGAGCAGGCTGCCGGAAGGGCGGGTCCAGATGGTGGTCTGGAAGCCGCTCTTGAGCCCGGCCTTGGCCAGGAGCTGGCGGGCTTTTTCAGGATCGAAGGCGTAGCCCGGCAGTTCCTTGGCGTAGCTCCAGGTGTTGGGCGGGTAGGGGCCATTGGCCGCTTCGGCAGTACCTTCGAAGACTGCCTTGAGGTAGTTGGCCTTGTCGAATGCCAGGTTGATCGCCTGGCGCACCTCGGGTTTATCCAGTGGCGGGTGCTGGCTGTTGATGGCGACGAAGGCGGTCATGAAGGCCGCGGTGTGCTCGACCTTCAGGGCTGGGTCGGCGCTGGCGGCCTGGACATCCAGGGGCTTGGGCGACAAGGCGATCTGGCATTCGTTGCGCCGCAGTTTCTGCAGGCGCACGTTGGCATCCGGAGTGATGGCGAAGATCAGCGTGTCCACTGCCGGCTTGCCGGCGAAGTAGTCGCGGTTGGCCTTGTAGCGGATCGCGGCGTCCTTCTGGAAGCGGCCGAAGATGAACGGCCCGCTGCCGATCGGTTGGCTGTTGAGCTTTTCCGGGGTGCCGGCCTTGAGCAGCTGGTCGGCGTATTCCGCGGAATAGATCGAGGCGAAACCCATGCTCAAGGTGGCGAGGAAGGTGGAGTCGGCATGGTCCAGGGTGAAGCGCACGGTCAGCGGGTCCAGGGCGTCGATCTTCCTGATCAGGCCGGGAAGCTGCAGGGACTGGGCGTGGGGGAAGCCGCTCTGGGCCACCTGGTGCCAGGGGTTGGCCGGGTCGAGCATGCGTTCGAAGCTGAACTTGACGTCCTCGGCGGTCATCTCGCGGCTGGGGCTGAAGTATTCGGTGCGGTGGAATTTCACCTTCGGATGCAGCTTGAACACATAGGTCAGCCCATCGGACGAAATCTCCCAGCTGTCGGCCAGGCTGGGGACCACCTTGCCGCTACTGGCATCGAACTCCACCAGGCGGTTCATCAATACGTCGGCGGAAGCGTTGGTGGTGGTCAGCGAGTTGTATTGCACCACGTCGAAGCCTTCCGGGCTGGCTTCGGTGCAGACGCTCAGCGCGGCGGCCTGGGCCAATGGGCTCAGGAGGGGGGCGAGCAGGAGCGGGAGGGCGGCAAGACGCATGGTCGGGTTCCTTGTGCAGATCGAAAGCCCATCTGCGAGTGCAGTCTGGAATTGCCTTACCCTAGTGACCTCGTGGGAAAATGACTATCCCTTTCGTACCGTCCAACTGCCACCTGGAGGCTGCCTGTGGGCCTGCGGGAGGGTTGCCCTGCAGCGTTGGCGGCGTCTGGAAAGTATTCAGCGACGAGTGGTCATTTTCTGCGGTAGCCTTTGCCGCAGGCGTCCGGCGCAAGAAAATCAGTACTTTTCATCATCCCGAGCGCAGCGGCTGTTGTTGCTATGGGGTCTTTCTGGTATAAAGCAGCGCTCTTTTCTAGGGGCCCGGTTCCTTGCACCTGCAGGCGTAGCCGGTAAGACCCTAAAGAAACGCGGCGCCTGGCGCCAAATGACTGAGAGATTAAGCGGCCAACCCATGCCGGGTTGGGCATGTGGTTTTAGAGGGCTGAGGCATGTCTAGAGTCTGTCAAGTTACCGGTAAGGGTCCGGTGACTGGGAATAACATTTCCCACGCAAACAACAAAACCCGTCGTCGTTTCCTGCCGAACCTGCAGCATCACCGCTTCTGGGTTGAGTCCGAGAAACGTTTCGTGCGTCTGCGCGTATCTGCCAAAGGCATGCGTATCATCGACAAGCGCGGTATCGACGCCGTTCTGGTCGACATCCGTCGCGATGGCGGCAAGGTTTAAGGGAGCTAATCATGCGTGAATTGATTCGTTTGATCTCGAGCGCCGGTACTGGTCACTTCTACACTACCGACAAGAACAAGCGTACTACTCCGGACAAAATCGAGATCAAGAAATACGATCCGGTTGTTCGTAAGCACGTGATCTACAAAGAAGGCAAAATCAAGTAATTGATTTTTCTTCTGACAAAAAAACCCGCCTTCAAGCGGGTTTTTTTGTGCCTGCGATTCAGGCTTTCTGTTCGAAGGCCACGTAGACCTTGCGGCAGGGTTCCAGCACTTCCCAGGTGCCCCTGAAGCCGGCCGGGATCACGAAACGGTCGCCCGCGCGCAGGGTCTTGGCGTTGCCGTCGTTGTCGCGCAGGACCGACACACCCTGCAGGATCTCGCAGTATTCATGCTCGGTGAAGTTCACCGTCCACTGGCCTACGGCGCCTTCCCAGATCCCGGCATTGAGTTGGCCGCAAGGGCTGGCGTAGTGGTTGAGCACCGCTTGCTCGGGGTCGCCCTTGAGGATCTTTTCTGCGGCGGGCCGATAGCGTTCGACCTCGGTGGCGGCCTGGCTGAAGTCGACGACGTTGTGGATGCTCATTGCTGGATTCCCCCGTGATTACGGCGCGAGTGGCTATGAAGGGCAGAGTCTATGTTTATTAAAATGCACATAGCAATCCGGTTTGCCCGGGCTCTGTCAAATATATTGAAAGTACCGGTCCCGCTGGTTTAGGGTGGCGAGTGCCTCGGGCCGAAGACAGGCTGGCCGGGCAGAATTCTTCAAGAGTGCCAGCGTCGTTCGCGTGGCGCTTGCATCCACAACAAGAGGAGGCTACTCGCATGACCACCCTGACTCGTGCCGACTGGGAACAACGCGCCCGGGAACTGAAGATCGAAGGCCGCGCCTATATCAACGGTGAATACACCGCTTCGGTTTCCAATCAAACCTTCGAATGCATCAGCCCGGTAGACGGTCGTGTGCTGGCCACCATCGCCAGTTGCGATGCGGCAGACGCCCAGCGCGCGGTGGAAAATGCCCGCGCTACCTTCAACTCCGGTGCCTGGTCGCGCCTGGCCCCGGCCAAGCGCAAGTCGGTGATGATCCGTTTCGCCGGCCTGCTCAAGCAGCACGCCCAGGAGCTGGCCCTCCTGGAAACCCTGGACATGGGCAAGCCCATCACCGACTCCCTGGAGATCGACGTTCCCGGCGCGGCGCAGGCCCTGAGCTGGAGCGGCGAGGCCATCGACAAGATCTACGACGAAGTCGCCGCCACTCCCCATGACCAGCTGGGCCTGGTCACCCGTGAGCCAGTGGGCGTGGTCGCGGCCATCGTGCCGTGGAACTTCCCGCTGATGATGGCCTGCTGGAAGCTGGGGCCGGCGTTGTCCACCGGCAACTCGATAATCCTCAAGCCATCGGAGAAATCGCCACTGACCGCGATCCGTATCGCTGCCCTGGCGGTTGAAGCCGGCATTCCCGCCGGTGTATTCAACGTGCTGCCAGGCTACGGCCATACCGTCGGCAAGGCCCTGGCCCTGCACATGGACGTGGACACCCTGGTGTTCACCGGTTCCACCAAGATCGCCAAGCAGCTGCTGGTGTACTCCGGCGAGTCGAACATGAAGCGCGTCTGGCTCGAGGCCGGCGGCAAGAGTCCGAACATCGTGTTCGCCGATGCCCCCGACCTGCAGGCCGCCGCCGAATCCGCGGCCAGTGCCATTGCCTTCAACCAGGGCGAAGTCTGCACCGCCGGCTCCCGCCTGCTGGTGGAGCGCTCCATCAAGGACAAGTTCCTGCCCATGGTGCTCGAGGCCCTCAAGGCCTGGAAACCGGGCAACCCGCTGGACCCGGCCACCAATGTCGGAGCCCTGGTGGATACCCAGCAGATGAACACCGTGCTGTCCTACATCGAGGCCGGCCACGCCGACGGCGCCAAGCTGCTGGTCGGCGGCAAGCGCACCCTGGAGGAAACCGGCGGCACCTACGTCGAGCCGACGATCTTCGACGGCGTCAGCAACGCCATGAAGATCGCCCAGGAAGAGATCTTCGGCCCGGTGCTGTCGGTCATCACCTTCGACACTGCGGAAGAAGCGATCCAGATCGCCAACGATACCCCTTACGGGCTGGCGGCAGCGGTGTGGACCGCGAACATCTCCAAGGCCCACCAGGCTGCCCGGGCCTTGCGCGCCGGCAGTGTATGGGTCAACCAGTACGACGGTGGCGACATGACCGCGCCGTTCGGTGGCTTCAAGCAATCGGGCAACGGCCGTGACAAGTCGTTGCACGCATTCGACAAGTACACCGAGCTGAAGGCGACCTGGATCAAGCTCTGAGTCCCTTGTGTCCAGTCCGTCCCTGAAGGGGCGGGCGATCGTAGCGCAGCCGGGCTTTCCGCAAGGGAAGTCCGGCTGTGTTGTCTGTGCCTTGCAGAACAATGATCCACAGGAGCGTGGAAATGCGTTGGGCGACCTATTTCGCCGTTTTATCCGCTGTCCTGAGCGTGGGCCTGGCCCTGGGCATGACCATGCCGCTGGTGTCCTTCCGCCTCGAAGGCTGGGGCTACGGGCCCTTTGCCATCGGCGTGGTCGCGGCGATGCCGGCTATCGGCGTATTGCTCGGGGCGAAGATTTCCAATCGCCTGGCGGCCCGCCTTGGCACCGCCAGCCTGATGCGCCTGTGCCTTTGGGCGGGGGCGGTGTCCATCGGCTTGCTGGCGCTGTTGCCCAGCTACCCGGTGTGGCTGGTGCTGCGGCTGATCCTGGGCATGGTGCTGACCATCATCTTCGTGCTCGGGGAAAGCTGGATCAACCAGCTGGTTGTGGAGCAGTGGCGCGGGCGCCTGGTGGCGCTGTATGGCAGCGGCTACGCCCTGAGCCAGCTGGCCGGACCCTTGCTGCTGGGAGTGTTGGGCACCGAGCATGACTACGGCTTCTGGGTGTCGGTCGGCCTGCTGGCGGTGGCGCCCTTGTTCCTGCTGGGCCGCAGCGGTGCCCCGGCCACCGAGTCGTGCAGCGTGACCCTGGTGGGCCTCTGGCACTTCTGCAAGGCATTGCCGGCGATTGGCTGGGCGGTGGCGCTGTTCGCCACCTTCGAGGCGCTGATCCTCACCCTGTTGCCGGTGTATTGCCTGAGCCAGGGTTTCAGCGAGGACATCGCCCTGGCGATGGTCAGTACCGTGGTGGTGGGCGATGCCCTGCTGCAACTGCCGATCGGCGCCCTGGCCGACCGGATATCGCGCCGTGGGTTGTTCACCGGCTGTGCGGTGATCCTGCTGTGTTCCAGCCTGGCCATTCCGCTGCTGCTGGATAATCGCTGGCTGATCTGGCCGCTGTGGGTGCTGTTCGGCGCCAGCGCCGGCGGCTTGTTCACCCTGTCGCTGATCCTGATCGGCGAGCGCTATCGCGACGATGCACTGGTACGGGCCAATGCCCATGTGGCCCAGCTCTGGGGGATCGGCTGCCTGGTCGGTCCCCTGGTGGCGGGAGCGGGCAGCCAGTGGGTCAGCGGCCATGCCATGTTGCTGCTGGTGGCGGCCGGTGCCTTCGGGTTGCTGCTCCTGCTGCTGCGCCCAGGCGCCTTCGGTAGCCCCCAGGCCCAGCCCTCGTAGTGGCTAGAGCATGCGTTCCAGGCCGATGCGGGTGCTCAGCCAGGCGTTGATCCGGCGCCACCAGCTGCCAGGCTCGTGATCCAGGCTGTGCAGCCGGCCCTGGTCCTCGGTGACCCAGGTCAGCTTGCCATCCTCCAGCCTGACCTCGTAGCTCAGGGCCGGGGCCATCCCCTGCCGGGCCAGCTCGCGCACGTGCCCGGCCAGCTCCGGACTGTCCACCAGCACCCCGACCTCGGTGTTCCACAACACCGAGCGCGGGTCGAAATTGAACGAGCCGATGAAGCTCTTGCGCTGGTCGAAGATCATCGCCTTGCTGTGCAGGCTGGAGTCCGAGCCATGGATGGAGCCACCGTGAAACAGCCTGGGCCCGCTGCCGCCGCGCTCTCCAGGCTGGCGTCGCAGCTCGTAGAGCTTGACCCCGTGCTCCAGCAGTGCCTTGCGATAGGGTGCGTAGCCGCCATGCACCACCGGGACATCGGTGGCTTCCAGGGAGTTGGTCAGCAAGCTCACCGCGACCCCGGCATCGGCGCGGCCCGTCAGGTATACCAGGCCGGACTGGCCGGGGACGAAGTAGGCCGAGACCATGATCAGCTCCTGGCTCACGCGCCGTAGTTCCGGTGCCAACTGGGTGGTCAGCAACAGTTGCGGATCGGGGTCGCCCTTGGCCAGGACCTTGGCCGGCGCGTCCCACAGCGTCTGGTTCCAGGCCCAGATCAGTTCCCTGCGCCAGAGCTCCATGCGCGGCTGGGTCTGGTAGGCCATCAGCTGTCGATACAGCGCCTGGTTCTGCCGGCGACTGTCCTGCAGCGATTGCTCCAGGCGTAGCCGGGTGTTGTCCAGGTCGTTGGCCGATGGGGCCCGGGACAGGAACTCATCCACCGGCTTGCTCAGGACGCTGTTCCAGTATTGGTCGAAGCTGTGGCCCAACTGCTCGGCCACCGGGCCGACGCTGAGCATGTCGATGTCGGTGAAGTTCAGGTTGGGCTCGGCATCGAAGTACTCATCCCCCAGGTTGCGCCCACCGACGATGGCCACGCTGTTGTCGGCCAGCCACAGCTTGTTGTGCATTCGCCGATGTTGCTGCGAGAGGTTGAACAGGCGGCCCATGGAGCGGGTGAGGACGGTGCTGCGCCCCAGGTGCAGGGGGTTGAACAGGCGGATCTGGATCTGCGGGTGGGCCGCCAGGGTGGCGATGATCTGGTCCAGGCCGTCGCTGGTGGTGTCGTCCAGCAAGATGCGCACCCGCACGCCGCGATCGGCGGCCTTGAGCAGTTCGTCCACCAGCATCCGTGTGCTGATGCCGTCGTGGAGGATGTAGTACTGCAGGTCGAGGCTGCTTTGCGCCCGGCGAATTAATTCGGCGCGGGCCATGAACGCCTCGGTGCTGTTGGGCAGCAGGCGGAAGCCCGAGCGCCCTTGGTAGGGAGCGGCCTGGGCCTTGATCGATTGGGCGAACGCCGAGTCAGTGGCGGCCAGGGCCTGGCTGGGCCGGGGTGGCGTTTGTGGAGTGGCGCAGCCGCCGAGCCCGAGGCCCAGCAGCAGAAGCAAGGAGAACGCCTGTTTACGGCTCAAGTCGGGTCATCTCGTATCACTGCACGGGGTACATGCCTGGCTTGGAACGAAAGGGGCAGGCGTCAGTCCTGGATGTCGCTGAGTAGCTGGCTGGCCGCGGCGCCGACCTTGCGTACCGCGTCCTCGACCTGCGGGGTTGGCTTGGCAGCGTAGTTCATCCGCAGGCAATTGCGGTATTTGCCCGAGGCGGAAAAGATGCTGCCCACGGCGATCTGCACCCCCTGGTCCAGCAGGATGCGGTTGAGCTTCAGAGAGTCGAAGCGCTCGGGAAGTTCGATCCACAGCAGGAAGCTGCCTTGCGGGCGGCTGGCGCGGGTGCCGGCGGGAAAGTAGCGGCTGACCCAGTCCAGCATCAGGTCGCGGTTGCGCTGGTACTGGTTGCGCATCTTGCGCAGGTGGGGCTCGAAATGGCCGCCCTTGAGGAACTCGGCGATGGCCACCTGGGGCTGCGGAGCCGTGGAGCCGGTGCTGATGTACTTCATGTGCAGCACCCGTTCCAGGTAGCGCCCGGGGGCTACCCAGCCGATGCGCAGGCCCGGCGCCAGGGTTTTCGAGAACGAACTGCACAGCAGCACGCGGCCATCATCGTCGAAGGACTTGATGGTCCGTGGACGCGGGTAGGTGTAGGCCAGTTCGCCATACACATCGTCCTCGATGATCGCCACGTCGAAGCGCTGGGCCAGGGTCAGCAAGGCGCGCTTGCGCTGCTCGGGCATGATGTAGCCCAGGGGGTTGTTGCAGTTCGGGGTCAACTGTATGGCCTTGATCGGCCACTGCTCCAGGGCCAGCTCCAGGGCTTCCAGGCTGATGCCGCTGACCGGGTCGGTGGGGATCTCCAGGGCCTTCATGCCCAGGCCCTTGAGGGTCTGCATGGCGCCGTGGAAGCTCGGCGAGTCCACGGCGACGATATCCCCGGGCTGGCAGATGGCGCGGATGCTGGTGGACAGCGCTTCATGGCAACCGGTGGTGATCACCAGGTCGTTGGCTCCCACCTGGCAGCCTGAATCCAGCATCAACCGCGCGACCTGCTCGCGCAGCTCCAGCACGCCGTAGATGTTGTCGTAATGCAGGCCGGGCATGTCCTGGCGGCGGCTGAGCCGGGCCAGGGCCCGCAGCAGCGGCTTCATGGTCGGCGTGGTGATATCCGGCATGCCGCGTCCCAGCTGCACCACGTCCTTGCGCGGCACTGCGCGGACCAGCTCCAGCACCTGGTCCCACTGGGAAATCTCCACCGGCCGCTGGGCCGGGCGGCCCACTGCGGGCAGGGCCGGCAGCTCGCGGCTGGGCGGCACGAAATATCCCGACTTGGGCTTGGGCATCGCCAGGCCGTTGTCCTCGAGCAGGCGATAGGCCTGCTGCACCGTGCTCAGGCTGACTCCATGCTCGAGGCTCAAGGCACGCACCGACGGCAGCCGGTCGCCGGGTCGGTAGAAGCCCTGTTCGATGCGGGTGCCCAGGAGTTCGGCGAGATTCACATAGAGGGTCATGCTGTTGCCTCGTAGTGGTGGGCGTGAGGACCGGTACAGATCGGCAAAAAATCCAGGATTCAGCAGGATTCTGGCTAAATCTGTATGGAGTTAATACAGATGCTTTGGCTCTGTATCGGTTTTTGCTTGCCACGCATCATGTCGGCTCATGGCAACTTGAGCAACAGGAGCGATGCAGATGAGCGGCTTGAGCGATGTGCGGCTGTCGTTACACAGTCAGGAACTGGTGGCGGAGCAGGAACAGGCAGTGGAGCGAGCATCGTCCCGTTCCGCGCCTTCCGGCCTTGGCCGCTGGGGCTTGTACTGGCATCGGCTGAGCACGCGCAGGGCCCTGCTGGAGATGCCGGCCGAGCAGTTGCGGGATATCGGCCTGAGCCCTGACGAAGCCCGGGAAGAAGGGCTCAAGCCCTTCTGGCGGCGGTAGCGGCGCTTGCCTGCCAGGGGCCCTTGGCCCTGGCAGCGGGGAAGGTTCCTGGTGTTCAGGCCAGTTCTTTCAGGCGATGCCAGAGCATGCCCAGGGCCAGCAGTGGCGAACGCAGGTGCTTGCCGCCGGGGAAGGTGATGTGCGGCACCTTGTCGAACAGGTCGAACCCCCCACCGTGCTGGCCGCTGATGGCTTCGCCCAACAGCTTGCCCGCCAGGTGCGTGGCATTCACTCCATGGCCCGAGTAGGCCTGGGCGTAATACACATTGGGCTGGTCCTTGAGCCGGCCGATCTGCGGCAGGCGGTTGGCGCCGATGCCGATCATCCCGCCCCACTGGTAGTCGATCTTCACGGCGGACAGCTGCGGGAACACGTCCAGCATCTTCGGCCGCATGTAGGCGGCGATATCCTTGGGGTCGCGCCCGGAGTAGTGGCAGGCGCCACCGAACAGCAGGCGCCGGTCGGCCGAGAGCCGGTAGTAGTCCAGGGCCACTCGCTGGTCGCAGACGGCCATGTTCTGTGGCAACAGCTCTTGGGCCTGGTCCGGGCTCAGGGGCTCGGTGGCGATGATGTAGCTGCCGGCCGGCAGGACCTTGCCGCCCAGTTGCGGATTGAGGTCGTTGAGATAGGCGTTGCAGCCCAGCACCAGGGTCTTGGCGCGCACCGTGCCGCGGGCCGCATGCACCTTGACCTCGGCCCCGTAGTCGATGCGGGTCACGCACGAATGTTCGAACAGGCGCACCCCCAGCCGTTGCGCGGCCTGGGCCTCGCCCAGGGCCAGGTTCAGCGGGTGCAGGTGGCCGGAGCCCATGTCGACCAGGCCGCCGACGTAGCGCTTGGAGCCCACCACGCTGTGCATTTCGCTGGCCTGCAGCAGACGGGTCTCGTGGCGATAGCCAAGGCTGCGCAGTTCCTCGGCTTCTCCGGCAAAGCCTTCGAGCTCGGCGGGTTTGTTGGCCAGGTCGCAGTAACCCCAGGTCAGGTCGCAAGGGATCTGGAAACGCTCGATGCGCTGGCGGACGATCTCCACCGCCTCCAGGCCCATGAGTTTCATCTGCCGCACGCCTTCGCTGCCGATCACCTTGGTGAACTGCTCCAGGCCGTGGCCGACGCCGCGAATCAATTGCCCGCCATTGCGCCCACTGGCGCCCCAGCCGATTCGCCGGGCTTCCAGCAGAACCACGCTGAGGCCGCGCTCGGCCAGCTCCAGCGCGGTGTTGAGCCCCGAGAAGCCGCCGCCGACCACGCATACATCCGCGACCTGCTCGCCGGCCAGGGCCGGATAGTCCGGTTGTGGCAGGCTGCTGGCGGCGTAATAGGAAGCGGGGTGCCGGTCGCTGGCGGCGTGCTGGAGGCTGGCGGGCATGAATGGCGTCGTCCTGATCGAGTCTGGAAAATGCACGGAGGATAATCCGCGCCTTTCCGGCGGGGCAACCGCAGGGCGGTCGGCGCTGACCTGGCGGGTGGATTTGAGGCAGAATCCACGGCCGTCCACGCGCCTGTAGGCCTTTTAATGAGCTGTAACCGCCAGATCGTCCGTAGCCTGCGCCAGCAGATTCCCTCCTTCGAATGCGTGCCTGGTTGCCACTACTGCTGCGGCCCGGTCACCACGTCGCCGGAGGAGATGTCCCGCCTGCCACGCAAGACTGCCGCCGAGCAGGACGCGGCCATGGCGGCGCTGGACTGTGTGCACCTGGGCCCCGAGGGGTGCACGGTGTATGACGAGCGACCGCTGATCTGCCGCCTGTTCGGCACCACGTCGAGCCTGCCGTGCCCCAATGGCCGGCACCCGGTGGAGCTGATCCATCCGCAGGTCGAGAAGCAGATCCACGACTACATGGCCAGCCAGCGCCAGGTGCTGGTCTAGCAGGCCGTTGAAAATCTACCTGCGTTGCCATCGCTGCCTTGAAAACAGGCTGGTGCGCCAGCCCGGTCAAAATGCCCATTTACCACGCGTAGACCGCGCTTTTTCGCCTGTTTGCGCCTTGCGCTAGCTGCCTCGCCTAGGTTTTTCAACGGCCTGCTAGCCTTCAGTCGGGAATCGGCAGGCTCAGGCTTTCCTTCACTTCCTCCATCACGATGTAGCTCTTGGATTCGCGCACGTGGGGCAGCTTGAGCAGGATGTCGCCCAGCAGCTTGCGATACGAGGCCATCTCCGAGATCCGTGCCTTGACCAGGTAGTCGAAGTCGCCGGAGACCAGGTGGCACTCCAGCACGTGGGGCAGCTTGAGCACCGCCCGGCGGAACTCCTCGAAGGTGTCGCCGGACTTGTAGTCCAGGCTGATCTCGACGAAGACCAGCAGGCTGCCCTTCAGATGCTGCGGGTTGAGGCGGGCGTTGTAGCCCATGATGATCCCTTCGCGTTCCAGGCGCCGTACCCGCTCGGTGCAGGGGGTGGTGGAGAGGCCGACCCGTTCCCCCAGCTCGGTGAAGGAAATGCGTCCGTCGGCCTGCAGGATGCGCAAGATGTTGCGGTCGATCTTGTCCAGGGCGCGGCGGGTCTGGTGGTTGGTTCTCATAGGGGATGCCCCTCCGTGAAAAGCGATATTGCCGAGAATTCTCGCCAAATATAGGCGGTTATATAGTGAAAATCACTGCCTGATGTTTCTTACACTGCGCGCATCTTTGCTTCGAATAACAACCGGCGGCGGTCAGCCGCGATGAGGATATGAAAATGCGCGTTCTGGTCTTGGGCAGTGGCGTTATCGGAACCACCAGTGCCTATTATCTGGCTCAAGCCGGATTCGAAGTGACCGTGGTGGACCGTCAGCCTGCCGTTGCCATGGAAACCAGCTTCGCCAACGCCGGCCAGGTGTCGCCTGGCTATGCCTCGCCATGGGCCGCCCCGGGCGTTCCGCTCAAGGCCATCAAGTGGCTGCTGCAACGCCACGCCCCGCTGGCGATCAAGGCCACCGCCAACGTCGATCAATACCTGTGGATGGCGCAGATGCTTCGCAACTGCACCGCCAGCCGCTATGCCGTGAACAAAGAGCGCATGGTGCGCCTGTCCGAATACAGCCGCGACTGCCTCGACGAACTGCGGGCGGAAACCGGCATCGCCTATGAAGGTCGCAGCCTGGGTACCACCCAGCTGTTCCGTACCCAGGCGCAACTGGACGGTGCGGCCAAGGACATTGCCGTGCTCAAGGAGTCCGGCGTGCCTTTCGAACTGCTGGACCGCGACGGCATCGCCCGGGTCGAGCCGGCCCTGGCCAGCGTCACCAACATCCTCGCCGGTGCCCTGCGCCTGCCCAACGACCAGACCGGCGACTGCCAGATGTTCACCACCCGCCTGGCGGAAATGGCCGTCAAGCTGGGCGTCGAGTTCCGCTTCGGCCAGGACATCCAGCGCCTGGACTTCGCCGGCGACCGGCTCAACGGCGTGTGGATCGACGGCAAGCTGGAAACCGCCGATCGCTACGTGCTGGCCCTGGGCAGCTACTCGCCGCAATTGCTCAAGCCACTGGGCATCAAGGCGCCGGTATATCCGCTCAAGGGCTACTCCCTGACCGTGCCGATCACCAACTCGGCGATGGCCCCGACGTCGACCATCCTGGACGAAACCTACAAGGTCGCGATCACCCGTTTCGACAACCGTATCCGGGTCGGCGGCATGGCCGAGATCGCCGGTTTCGACCTGTCGTTGAACCCACGCCGGCGTGAAACGCTGGAGATGATCGTCAACGACCTCTATCCTCAGGGCGGCGACCTGTCCCAGGCCAGCTTCTGGACCGGGCTGCGTCCCACCACCCCGGATGGCACGCCGATCGTCGGCGCCACGCCGTATCGCAACCTGTTCTTGAACACCGGCCACGGTACGCTCGGCTGGACCATGGCCTGCGGTTCGGGCCGCCTGCTGGCGGACCTGATGGCCAAGAAGAAGCCGCAGATCAGTGCCGAAGGCCTCGACATTTCCCGTTATGGCAACCCTCAGGAGTCAGCTAAACATGTCAATCCAGCGCCAGCTCACCAATGAGCGCATGAGCCAGATCGTTGTTCACGGCGGTACCGTCTACCTGGCCGGACAGGTCGGGGACAACCTGCAGGCCGGGATTGAGCAACAGACCCGGGAAACCCTGGCCAGCATCGAGCGCTTGCTGGACCTGGCCGGCACCGACAAGACCCGGCTGCTGTCGGTGACCATCTACCTGAAGGACATCGATGCCCATTTCGAAGGCATGAACAGTGTCTGGGACCAGTGGCTGCCCAAGGGCGTGGCACCGGCCCGGGCCACCGTCGAGGCCAAGCTCTGCGAGCCGGAAATCCTCGTCGAGCTGTCGGTAGTGGCCGCCCTGCCTTAAACGAAAAGATCCCTCTCCCGGTGCCGGTGGCGGTTCTGCGCCATCCAGCACCGGTTTTTATTCCCATGACCGCCTAGAAGTCTGCCGCCATGCGTCCTGCCCGTGCCCTGATCGATCTCCAAGCCCTGCGTCACAACTATCAACTGGCCCGCGAAGTCTCGGGTGCCCGTGCCCTTGCGGTGATCAAGGCCGATGCCTATGGCCATGGCGCGGTGCGCTGCGCCCAGGCCCTGGAGGATTGCGCCGACGGTTTTGCCGTGGCCTGCATCGAGGAAGCCCTGGAGCTGCGCGCCGCGGGCATTGGCGCGCCGGTGTTGTTGCTGGAGGGTTTCTTCGAGGCGTCGGAGCTGGCGCTGATCATCGAGCATGATTTCTGGTGCGTGGTGCACTCGCTGTGGCAGCTGGAGGCTATCGAGCAAGCGAACCTGGCCAAGCCGCTGACGGTCTGGCTCAAGCTGGACTCGGGCATGCACCGGGTCGGCCTGCACCCCAAGGACTATCAGGGCGCCTACCAGCGGCTGCAGGCCAGCGGCAAGGTCGAGAAGATCGTGCTGATGAGCCACTTCGCCCGTGCGGACGAATTGCATTGCACCAGCAGCACCGAGCAGATCGCGGTATTCGAAGCGGCCCGCCAGGGCCTTGGGGCCGAGGTCAGCCTGCGCAACTCGCCGGCGCTGATGGGTTGGCCGAGTGCGCCCAGCGACTGGGTGCGCCCGGGCATCATGCTCTACGGGGCGACGCCGTTCGAAGAGGCCAACTCGCTGGCCGAGCGCCTGCAACCGGTGATGACCCTGGAGTCCAAGGTCATCTGCGTGCGTGAGCTGCCTGCCGGCGAGCCCATCGGCTACGGTGCCAAGTTCATCACCGACAAGCCGATGCGGATCGGCGTGGTCGCCATGGGTTACGCCGACGGCTATCCGCGCCATGCGCCCACCGGCACCCCGGTACTGGTGGCCGGCCAGCGCAGCCGCCTGCTGGGCAGGGTTTCCATGGACATGCTGTGTGTCGATTTGACGGACGTGCCCGAGGCCGGCCTGGGCTCGACCGTGGAACTGTGGGGCAAGAACATCCTGGCCAGCGAGGTCGCCCTGGCGGCCGATACCATCCCCTACCAGTTCTTCTGCAACCTGCGGCGGGTGCCGCTGGTGTACAGCGAGGGCTGAGGCCCCGCGGGCCGTACCGAAAGTCGCCTATCCTGGGGGAATCCGGGGCAAGTGTTGTAAATACTGAACGCTGTCGCCATGATAACGCTCGATTACAACAACGCCTGATTCCCGCCTAGGAGACTGCCGTATTGGACGTCGGTGAACGACTGCAATCCATCCGTAAACTGAAGGGTTTGTCCCAGCGTGAACTCGCCAAGCGCGCGGGCGTCACCAACAGCACCATTTCAATGATCGAGAAGAACAGCGTCAGTCCTTCGATCAGCTCGTTGCGCAAGGTGCTGGGCGGCATCCCCATGTCCATGGTGGAGTTCTTTTCCGAGGAAGTTCTCCAGGAGACTCCTTCGCAGATCGTCTACAAAGCCCACGAACTGATCGACATCTCCGATGGCGCCGTGACCATGAAGCTGGTGGGGCGCGCACGCCCGAGCCGCGCCATTGCCTTTCTCAACGAGATCTACCCGCCGGGCGCCGACACCGGTGAGGAGATGCTCACCCATGACGGCGAAGAAACCGGGATCTTGCTCGAAGGTCGCCTGGAACTGGTGGTAGGCCTGGAAACCTTCATCCTCGAGGCCGGTGACAGCTACTATTTCGAAAGCACCAAGCCCCATCGTTTCCGTAATCCGTTCGATGCGCCGGCGCGACTAATCAGCGCAGCCACCCCAGCGAATTTCTAGACCAAGAGGCGTCCTGCAAGGCTTGCAGCGAGGCCCCAGCGACATTTCGCCGCGATCAAGACCCCTTCGACTTTGGGGTTGTTTCAGTGTGGCGGGCTAACCGTTATACTTTCGCCCGCCTGCGAAACCGTGGCCGCAGGCGTGACTAGCCACCATTGAGGGTGTACGCGTGAACCTAATTATGAAAATGCTGGCCGCACCAGCAACCGTATTGGCCCTTTGGGCAGTCAGCGCTCAAGCTGCGACCAATGACGATATCGCCAAGCGCCTCGAGCCCGTTGGCCAGGTCTGTGTCCAGGGTCAGGAATGCAAGGGGATGGAAGTCGCTGCCTCCGCAGGCGGTGGCGGTGGCGCCAAGTCGCCGGACGACGTGATCGCCAAGCACTGCAACGCTTGCCACGGCAGTGGCCTGCTGGGCGCACCGAAGATCGGCGATACCGCTGCCTGGAAAGAGCGTGCCGATCACCAGGGCGGCCTCGATGGCATCCTGGCCAAGGCGATTACCGGCATCAATGCCATGCCTCCTAAAGGCACCTGCGCCGATTGCTCCGATGAGGAGCTCAAGGGCGCGATCCAGAAGATGTCCGGCCTGAAATAAGCGGTCATCTGCAGCGAAAAAGCCGCTTGCGAGCGGCTTTTTTGTGGGCGCGATTTGACCTGCGCCCTGTTCAATGCAGCAAACTCCCGGCAAGCTCGGTCCAACCCCAATTCACGGACGGTTCCTGGAGGGTCAGATGCTGCAATCCTGTTCCATCGAGCAGGCGGTGGATGAAGTACTCGCCCGCTTGCCGCAACACATCCACATGGGCATGCCCCTGGGGCTGGGCAAACCCAATCGGTTCGCCAATGCCCTGTACCGGCGCATCGCCCAGTTGCCCGAACGCCAACTGACCATCTACACCGCCCTGAGCCTGGGGCGCCCGGCCCTGGGCGACGGCTTGCAGCGGCGGTTTCTCGAACCCTTCGTCGAGCGGGTGTTCGGCGACTATCCCGAGCTGGACTTCCTTGCCGACCTGCACCGCGACAGCCTGCCGGCCAACATCCGCGTCGAGCAGTTCTTCATGCAGCCCGGCAGCCTGCTGCACAGCGCGGCGGCGCAACAGGACTACGTCAGCAGCAACTACAGCCATGCGGCCCGGGACATCAATGCCGCCGGCCTGAACCTGGTGGCCCAGCTGGTGGCCCGCGATCCGCAGCGGCCTGGCCAGCTGAGCCTGAGCTGCAACCCGGACATCACCCTGGACATGCTGCCGCTGATCGCCAAGCGCCGCGCCGCCGGGGAGACCATCCTGATCCTCGGCCAGGTCCATGCGGACCTGCCCTACATGCCGGGCGACGCTGAAGTCCAGGCGAGGGACTTCGACCTGCTGATCGACGAAGAAGAGCGCAGCACGCTGTTTTCCACGCCGAACATGCCGGTGGGCGTGCAAGACCATTGCATCGGCCTGCACGCCAGTACCCTGGTGCGCGATGGCGGCACCCTGCAGATCGGCATTGGTTCCATGGGCGATGCGCTGACCGCCGCCTTGCTCGCACGCCAGGCGGACAACCAGGGCTACCGTGCCTTGCTGGCGGACTTGCAGGTGGATCATTGGCAGCCGCTGATCGATCGCGAGGGCGGCGTCGAGCCGTTTGCCCAGGGGCTCTATGGTTGCAGCGAGATGTTCGTCAACGGCTTGCTGGCCCTGGCCGATGCCGGGATCGTGCGGCGCAAGGTCTACCCGAGCCAGGAGCTGCAGGAACAGGCCAATGCCGGAACCCTGGACCCCTCCACGCCGGGCGGGGTTGCGATCCATGGCGGCTTCTTCCTCGGGCCGCGCAGCTTCTACCAGCGCCTGCGCGAGCTGCCCAAGGAGCGGCTCGCGGAGTTCAACATGAGCGCCATCAGCTACATCAACGAGCTGTATGGCTATGAGGAGCTCAAGCGCCTGCAACGTCGCGATGCACGCTTCATCAACAGCGCGTTCACCATGACCCTGCTGGGCGCCGCGGTGTCCGATCAGTTACAGGGCGGGCGGGTGTTGAGCGGCGTGGGCGGGCAGTACAACTTCGTGGTCCAGGGCCATGCCCTGGCGGATGCCCGTTCGGTGCTGATCCTGCGCAGTTGGCGGGAGTCGGCCGGGGAGGTCAGTTCCAACATCGTCTGGGAGTACGGCCATTGCACCATCCCGCGGCACCTGCGGGACATCGTCATCACCGAGTACGGGATCGCCGATCTGCGGGGCAAGTCCGATGCGAAGGTGATCGAGGCGTTGCTCAACATCAGCGATTCACGTTTCCAGCCCGGGCTGATGGAACAGGCACAGAAGGCCGGCAAGCTGCCCAGGGACTTCCGCCTGGATCCGCGCTTTGCCGATAACACTCCGCAGCGCTTGCTGGACATCCAGGCGCGCCACCGCCACCTGTTTCCAGAGTATCCGCTGGGCAGTGACTTCACCGCCCAGGAGCGCGACTTGCTGCGGGCGCTGAACTGGCTCAAGAGCAAGTTCAAGCTCAGCGAGATCCTCGAGCTGGGCAAGGCAGCCTTCGACGCGCCGGAGCCCGAGGCATTTCCCGAGCACCTGGAGCGCATGGGGCTGGAGCAGCCCGAGGGCCTGCGTGAAGACCTGTACCAGCGCTTGTTGCTGGCTGGCCTGCAGGCCACTCGTCAGCCGTGAGCCTGGCGCCGGGTCACTCGATGAAAGTGACCACGCCGCCGGCCAGGGATTTGACCCGCGCCAGGGATTCCACGCGGTAGCCCTGGGAGTCCAGTTCGGCGCGGCCGCCCTGGAAGGATTTCTCGATCACGATGCCCAGGCCGGCCACGGTGGCGCCGGCCTGCTTGATGATCGAGATCAGGGCCTGGGAGGCCTTGCCGTTGGCCAGGAAGTCGTCGATGACCAGCACGCGGTCGCTGCTGGTCAGGTGCCGTGGCGAGATGGCCACGGTGCTTTCCACTTGCTTGGTGAAGGAGTAGACGGTGGCCGAGAGCAGGTTCTCGGTCAGGGTCAGGGATTGGTGCTTGCGGGCGAAGATCACCGGTACACCCAGGTTCAGGCCGGTCATGACCGCAGGAGCGATGCCGGAGGCCTCGATGGTCACGATCTTGGTGATGCCCGAGTCCTTGAACAGCCTGGCGAATTCGTCGCCGATCAATTTCATCAACTGCGGATCGATCTGATGGTTCAGAAAGGCGTCGACTTTCAGTACTTGATCGGAAAGCACGATGCCTTCTTCGCGAATTTTCTGGTGCAGTGCTTCCACGGAGCTTCCTCTGATGGCCACTTTGGGGCCAAGGGTCTGTTGAAAAATAGTCGATTTTACCGCTTTAGCATCGCGCGTATATCGGCCAAAGCGTTGTTGCCGCGAACGGCCTTGACCTCGGTCGGCGTGTCGTCATTGCCTTCCCAGGCCAGGTCGTCCGGAGGCAGTTCGTCGAGAAAGCGGCTTGGCGCGCAGTCGATGATTTCGCCGTACTGCTTGCGCTTGGCCGCGAAGGTGAAGGCCAGGGTCTGGCGCGCGCGGGTGATGCCCACGTAGGCCAGGCGTCGCTCCTCCTCGATGGTATCGGCTTCGATACTGGAGCGATGGGGGAGGATTTCCTCCTCCATGCCCATGATGAACACGTAGGGAAACTCCAGGCCCTTGGAGGCGTGCAGGGTCATCATCTGTACCCCTTCGGCGCCGTCTTCCTCTTCCTGCTGGCGTTCCAGCATGTCCCGCAGGACCAGCTTGCCGATGGCGTCCTCGACGGTCATCTCGCCGTCTTCGTCTTTTTCCAGGGTGTTCTTCAGGGCCTCGACAAGGAACCAGACGTTGCCCATCCGGTAGTCCGCGGCCTTGTCGCTGGAGCTGTTGGTGCGCAGCCAGTTCTCATAGTCGATGTCCATGATCATGCTGCGCAGGGCGCCGATCGGATCTTCGCCGGCGCATTGTTCGCGGACCCGGTCCATGAAGCGCTTGAAGCGTGCCAGGCGGTCGGTGAAGCGGCTGTCCAGGTGCTCGCCCAGGCCGATTTCCTCGGTGGCGGCGTACATGGAGATACCGCGTCCGGTGGCGTAGTTGCCGAGTTTCTCCAAGGTCGTGGAGCCGATTTCCCGGCGCGGCACGTTGATCACCCGCAGGAAGGCGTTGTCGTCATCGGGGTTCACGATCAGGCGGAAGTAGGCCATCAGGTCCTTCACTTCCTGGCGGCCGAAGAAGCTGTTGCCGCCGGACAGGCGATAGGGCACCTGGTGGTGCTGCAGCTTCAGCTCGATCAGCTTGGCCTGGTAGTTGCCCCGGTAGAGGATCGCGAAATCGCTGTAGGGACGGTTGGTGCGCAAGTGCAGGGTGAGGATTTCCATGGCCACCCGCTCGGCCTCGGCGTCCTCGTTCTTGCAGCGGATCACGCGGATCTCGTCGCCGTGGCCCATCTCGCTCCACAGCTGCTTTTCGAATTCGTGGGGGTTGTTGGAGATCAGCACGTTGGCGCAGCGCAGGATGCGGCTGGTGGAGCGGTAGTTCTGCTCCAGCATCACCACTTTCAAGGACGGGTAGTCGTCCTTGAGCAGCATCAGGTTTTCCGGGCGCGCGCCGCGCCAGGCATAGATCGACTGGTCGTCGTCGCCTACCACGGTGAACTGGTTGCGCGTGCCGATGAGCATCTTCACCAGCAGGTACTGGCTGGCGTTGGTGTCCTGGTATTCGTCCACCAGCAGGTAGCGCACCTTGTTCTGCCACTTCTCGAGGATGTCGGCGTGCTCCTCGAACAGCTTCACCGGCAGCAGGATCAGGTCGTCGAAGTCCACTGCGTTGAACGCCTTGAGCGTGCGCTGGTAGTGGGTGTAGACGATGGCCGCGGTCTGTTCCTTGGGGTTGCGCGCGTTTTCCAGGGCCTGGGCGGGCAGGATCAGGTCGTTCTTCCAGGCGCCGATCATGTTCTTGATCTCGTCGACGCCGTCGTCCCCGGAATACTCCTTCTGCATGATGTCGGTCATCAGGGCCTTGACGTCGGTCTCGTCGAAGATCGAGAAGCCCGGCTTGTAGCCCAGCCGCGCATGCTCCTTGCGGATGATGTTCAGGCCCAGGTTGTGGAAGGTCGATACGGTCAGGCCGCGACCCTCGCCGCTGCGCAGCAGGGTGCCGACCCGTTCCTTCATTTCCCGTGCCGCCTTGTTGGTGAAGGTCATGGCGACGATGTACTGGGCGCGGATCCCGCAGTTCTGGATCAGGTGGGCGATCTTGCGGGTGATCACGCTGGTCTTGCCGGAGCCTGCACCGGCGAGCACCAAAAGAGGGCCGCCGACGTAGTTCACGGCTTCTTGCTGCCGGGGATTGAGTCGGGACATGACGGTAAAAAGGGATCGGTTGCGAAAAGGGCGGGCATTTTAACAGGATGAACGGATTCTGCTGCGTCTCTCCGACTTGTGACGCATAACGCTATCTAAATTTGCCGGTTTTGATACTTTCCCGCAGGATGCGCGCTAAATATGCGTCTAATGTTCGAATTAGAGCGGTACAAGAAATTGCGTATGATAATCAATATCAATTGATATTGTCCTTTTGCGCGCCATAATGCCCGCCGCCAACTTTTTTGCAGAGTCTAGGGAGCTAGCTTGTCCAAGCCTGTCGAACCCTTGCGTGTGCTGCTACTGGCCCTCGAGCCGGTATGGACAGCGTTGTTGCGCGAGTGTGTCGCTCCGTTGGGAGACTCGGTGGTATTGATCAACGCTCCCAGTTGGGAGTCGGTCAGCCGACTGTTCGAAGATGATCGCAACGCGGTCCTGTTGACCATTCCACAACTGCAGCCCGGACCCGGGCGTTGCAGCCTGCCCACGATCCTGTTGCTGGACCAGGAGCCCACGGTGACGCCGGTGGGGGCCAGCGACTGGCTGGTGGGTTCGAGCCTGAGCACCGACGCCTTGCGTCGTTGCCTGCGCCATGTGCGCGAGCGCGGAGTGCTGGAGAACACCTTGCAGCGCCTGGCCGAGCAGGACCCCTTGACCGGCATCGCCAACCGCCAGGGTTTCCAGACGCTGCTGGCGGCGCGCCTGGCGGAAAACGACGGGCGCGGCCTGGCCCTGGGCCACCTGGACCTGGACAACTTTCGCCACGCCAACGATGCCCTGGGCCACCAGGCCGGTGACCGGCTGATCCTGCAGGTGGTCTCGCGGCTCAAGAGCCAGCTGGAGGCCGGTGACCAGCTGGCGCGCCTGGGCAGCGATGAGTTCGCCTTGCTGATCGATACCCGCCGCGCTCCACAGCGCGCCGAATGGATGGCCGAACGCATCACCGAAGCCATGGCCGAACCCTATTGGATCGATGGTGAAAGCCTGTTGATCGGCTGCAGCCTGGGGATCGCCCACGCTCGCGCCAACGCCGGTGCCGATCCGCTGATGTGGCATGCGCACATCGCCATGCAGCAGGCCAAGAGCACCCAGGGCTGCACCTTTCATATCTTCAACGAGCGGATCAACCGCAACGCGCGCAGCCTGGCCGACCTGGAAAGCGAGCTGCGCCGGGCCCTGCGCCGTGATGAGCTGGAGCTGCACTACCAGCCGCGGCTGAACCTGCATGATGGCAAGATCGTCGGCCTTGAGGCCCTGGTGCGCTGGCGCCATGGCGAGCGCGGCCTGTTACCGCCCAGCGAGTTCGTGCCCCTGGCCGAGCAGAGCGGACTGATCGTGCCCCTGGGCTACTGGGTCATTTCCCGCGCCCTGCGGGATATGCAAGCCCTGCGCGAGCGCGGGCTGGAGCCGCTGCACATGGCGGTCAACTTGTCGTTTCGCCAGTTCCAGGACAGCCAGCTGCTGTCGACGCTGGGGCGCTTGATCGCCGAGCATGGGGTGCAAGCGCAGTGGCTGGAGTTCGAGCTGACCGAAACCGCCGTGATGCGCCGCAGCGACCTGGTGAAGCAGACCATGGACGCCCTGGGGCGGCTGGGCGTGCGCTTTTCCCTGGACGACTTCGGTACCGGTTTCTCTTCGTTCGTGCACCTCAACAGCCTGCCGATCGCCCTGCTCAAGGTGGACAAGAGCTTCGTCGGCGGCATGGAGCAGCGCGAGGAAAACCGCAAGCTGGTCCACGCGATGATCAACCTGGCGCACAACCTCAACCTGGAGGTGGTGGCCGAAGGCGTGGAGACCGCCGAGCAACTGGCGCTGTTGCGCGACTTCGGCTGCGACCAGGCCCAGGGCTACCTGATCAGCAAGCCGCTGCCGCTGGCCGAGCTGGTGGAGTACCTGACCTTCGGCAACAGCCAGCGCGCGCTCCACGAAGAAGTGGTCTGAGCCAGGGGCTCACTCGGGCTGCAGGTCCATGGCCGGCGTCGCCCCCTCGCGCTTGATCATGCGCCGCATCCGCCACTCGAACGCCAGGGTCAGGCTGATGGCGGCGCAAGCCAGGCCCAGGGCCAGGCCCCACCAGACGCCGGTCGGCCCCCAGCCCAGGGTGAAGGCCATCAGCCAGGCCGAAGGCGCGCCAATCAGCCAGTAGCAGCCCAGGCCCACCAGGAAGGTGGTCTTGGCATCCTTGAGGCCGCGGATCGCTCCCATGGCGATGGTCTGGGTGCCATCGAACAGCTCGAACCAGGCCGCCACCGCCAGCAGGCTCACCGCCAGATGGATCACCGGGGCGAAGGCCGGGTCGTTGTGATCCAGGAACAGTCCGATCAACTGGTTCGGCAGCAGCCAGAACACCGCCGCGAATCCCAGCATCACCACTGCGCCGAAAGCGATGCCGACCCTGCCTGCCAGGCGCGCGTCCAGCAATTGCCCGGCCCCGTAGTGCTGGCCGATGCGCATGGTGATGGCGTACGAGACTCCCGCCGGGACCATGAACGCCACCGAAACGATCTGCAGGGCGATCTGGTGGGCCGCCAGCTGGGTGCTCCCCATGGTGCCCATGCACAGCGCGGCGAAGGCGAACAACCCGACTTCCACGGCATAGGTGCCACCGATGGGCAGGCCCAGGCGCCACAGCTCCTGCAGGTAGCGGGTGTTGATCCGCGACAGCCCCTGGCGTAGCGGGTAGGCGGCATAGGCCGGGTGACGCTTGATGTGCCAGGCCAGGGCCACGGCCATGCAATTGGCGACGATGGCGGTGACCAGGCCGATGCCCACCAGCCCGAGCTTGGGCAGGCCGAACATGCCAGTGATCAGCGCGTAGTTGAGCAGGAAGTTGGCCACCGTGCCGCACAGGCTGATGACCATCACTGGCGTGGCCCGGCCGATGGCGCTGGTGAAGCCGCGCAAGGCCATGAAGCTCAGGTAGCCGGGCAGGGCGAAGGGCAGGATCAGCAGGAACTGGCCGGCGGCCTGGACGTTACTTTCGGTCTGGCCGAACAGCAACAGCACTGGCTTGAGGTTCCACAGCAGCAGGCCGGCCACCAGGGCCATCAGCCAGGCCAGCCACACGCCGGCCTGGGTCAGGCGCGTGGCGCCCTCGATGTCGCCAGCGCCATGCCGGATCGCCACCAGGGTACCCACCGCGGCGATCACCCCGATGCAGAAGATCGAGACGAAGGAATAGCTGGCCGCCCCCAGGCTGCCGCCGGCCAGGGCCTCGGGGCTCAGGCGAGCCATCATCAGGGTGTCGGTGAGGACCATCAGCATGTGCGCCAGCTGCGAGGCGATCAACGGCCCCGCCAGCCGCAGGATGGCCCAGAGTTCGGTACGTGCAGGATGCTGCATGGTCATCAGGCTCGATCAGGTGGATATCGGTAGAGGCGCTGATTCTCGGCGCTCTTGGCCCGTTGCACAAAGCGATAAATATACTTGCTCGCATGATAAAAACTCATGCGAAGCGCTTTCTGGTAGCGTGGCGTCATTGCGCTGTCGGAGCCCGAGCATGTCCCGCCGTCTACCCCCTCTCTACGCCTTGCGGGCCTTCGAGGCCGCCGCCCGGCACAGTTCGTTCACCCGGGCCGCCGAAGAGCTGTCGATCACCCAGAGCGCCGTCAGCCGGCACATCCGTACCCTGGAAGAACACTTCGCCTGCCGATTGTTCCAGCGTAGCGGACGCAACCTGCTGTTGACCGAGGCGGCCCGCCTGCTGTTGCCGGGCGTGCGTGAAGGGTTCGCAGCCCTGGAGCGGGCGTGCAGCATCCTGCACGGTGAAGACGGCATCCTGCGCATGAAGGCGCCGTCGACCTTGACCATGCGCTGGCTGCTGGCGCGGCTCAGTCGTTTCCGCCACTTGCAGCCGGGCAACGAAGTGCAGCTCACCAGTGCCTGGATGGATGTGGACTCGGTGGATTTCAACCAGGAGCCTTTCGACTGTGCGGTGCTGCTGAGCAACGGCCACTTTCCCGCCGACTGGGAGTCCAGCTGCCTGTTCCCGGAACTGCTGATCCCGGTGGGCGCGCCGAACCTGCTCAACGACCAGCCCTGGGATGCGGCGCGCCTGGCGAGCGCCGAGTTGCTGCACCCGACCCCGGACCGTCGCGACTGGCGCAGTTGGCTCGAGCACATGGGGCTGGCCGACCGGGTTTCGCTCAAGGGCGGACAGGTGTTCGACACCCTGGAGCTTGGGATGATCGCTGCGGCACGGGGCTACGGTGTGTCCATGGGCGATCTGCTGATGGTGGCCGAGGACGTGGCCCAGGGGCGCTTGAGCCTGCCCTGGCCGACGGCGGTGGCCAGTGGCCTGGACTACTATCTGGTATGGCCCAGGACCCGGCCCGGCGGCGAGCGCCTGCGGCGCCTGAGCGACTTCCTGCAAGGGGAGGTCGCGGCCATGCAGCTGCCCCAGGTGGAGCGTCTGGGCTGAAACGTTGAAGCTCCCGGTTGGCGGGGCTGGAGATATATCCTTGCAAGCCGCTCAAGTATTGCCGGGCGCCGCCGAATCCTGGGATATGGAACCAGCGTTCAGGAAGGTCCTAACTCACTAGAAAATCTTGGAATTATTGCTGCCGAGCGTGCCACGTGATCAGGATGATCCGCCTTCTCGGCCAGGAGCCATCATGTCCCAACCCCGTGCCCGGATAGCCTCCCAGCTAGGGCTAGCCCTTGCCCTGGTACTCGCCCTGGTGATCAGCGGCAGCACCCTGTTTGCCTTGCGTTCGCTGGATTCGGCGAACCTCGATACCCGCGAAGAACACCTGGCCAGCGAAGCCCGCCTGCTGGCCGACCAACTCAACACCTTCCATGGCAGCCTGCGCGAGAGTACCCAGCGCCTGAGCGGCTTGTTCGAGAACCGCTTTCGCAGTGGCCTGAGCGTGCATCCCGACGAGCCGGTGACCGTCGCCGGGGTGCAGACTCCTGGCTTGCACCTGGGCAATGTGGTGCTGAACAACAACTTCGATGAAGTGGATGGGTTCAAGCAGATGACCGCCGGGGTCGCGACCCTGTTCGTGCGCAGCGGCGACGATTTCATCCGTGTCAGCACCTCCCTGAGCAAGCAGGATGGCAGCCGCGCCATCGGCACCTTGCTCGACCACGCCCATCCGGCCTACCAGAAGCTCATGGCCGGGCAGGGCTACGTTGGCCGGGCGCTGCTGTTCGAGCGCTTCTACATGACCCAGTACACCCCGGTGACGGACCGCAGTGGCCGAGTGATCGCCGTGTTGTTCGTGGGTTTCGACTACACCGACGCGCAGAACGCGCAGTTCGCCAATCTCAAGCGCTTCCGCATCGGCCAGAGCGGCTCCCTGGCCCTGCTCGACGAACAGCACAAGTGGCTGGTGCCGCCGGCCGGCGTGCAGGCCCTGGACCAGGCAGCGCAGGTCCTGGTAGACGCGGCGAAGGAGCCGGGCAAGGGGCGTTTCTGGAGCGATGGTGGCGAGGACTTCTACAGCCTGGCGATGCCTTTCGCCGACGGCCCCTGGTCGGTGGTGGCGAGCATGCCCAAGTCCGAGATCCGCCAGGTGACCTGGAGCGTGGGGCTGCGCCTGGTGATCGGCAGCCTGTTGGCGATGCTGCTGGCGGTGGGCGCCACGGTCTGGTTGCTGCGTAGCAAGCTGGCGCCCCTGGGCGACCTGGTACGCCAGGCCCAGGCCCTGGGCGGTGGTGACCTGAGCGCGCGGCTGAATGTTTCCAGCCACGATGAGATCGGCCAACTGGCCCGCAGCTTCAACCAGATGGGCGAGGCCTTGTCGACCATGGTCGAGCACATCCGCCGCTCCGCCACCGAGGTCAGTGGCCGGGCCCAGGCGCTGTCCGGGCTGTCCAGCGGTGCCTACGAAGGCATGGAGCAGCAGTCCGGGGAAATCACCAGCATGGCCGGGGCCGTGGAGCAGTTCAGCGCCACGTCGCTGAACATCGCCGACAACATGGGCAGCACCCAGCGCCTGGCGGAGGAGAACGCCGAGCAGACCCATATCGGCCGCGAGTCCATGGAGCAGGCTTCGTCGTCCCTGGAACAGATCGCCGGGGCGCTGGGCAGCACCGCGGCGGTGATCGACACCCTGGGCCAGCGCTCCGAGGAAATCGGCGGGATCGTCGGGGTCATCACCGCCATCGCCGACCAGACCAACCTGCTGGCCCTCAACGCAGCCATCGAGGCGGCCCGTGCCGGGGAGCAGGGGCGGGGCTTCGCGGTGGTGGCCGACGAGGTACGCAACCTGGCTTCGCGTACCCGCGAGGCCACCGCGCAAATCTCGCAGATGATCAGCAGCATCCAGCAGGAAACCGGCAATGCCATCCAGACCATGGAGCAGGGCAACCGCTTGATGCAGGAAGGTTTGTCACGCAACGCCGGAGTGGCCGCGGCGCTGGCCTTGATCGACGAGCAGAGCCAGAGTGCCGGCGAGCAATTCGCCGCCATCACCACCGCGACCCAGGAGCAGAGCAGCACGGCCACGGTCCTGAGCCGCAACCTGCAGAGCATCGCCCAGGCCAACAGCGAACAGCGTGAGGTGGTGTCCAACCTGGCGGTTACCGCACGCGAGCTGGAGGCCCTGGCTGCCGACCTGCGCCACGAGGTCGATCGCTTCCGTTGACGGCACCTGCCCTCCGGCCTGGCGTTGGAGGGCGCTGGTTGCAATGACGCATGATTGGACTAAAACAGATGAGCGGTTGATTGCCCTTCAAGGACTGACCTTTCAGCAGGAGCAAGCATGACTCGTCTATCCCGTTTCGTTCCCCCTCTATTGGCTGTGTCGACGCTTTTGCTCGGTCACGCAGCCTTCGGCCAGGAAAGCCCGGCGTTCATCGCCCCGGCAGCCTGGACCACGCCGTTCAACCGCATTGCCCAGGTGGCCTGCCACAACTGCTATGAAAAGCAGTACGCAGGCACCTTCAGCAGTGTGCTCGACAGTGTGCGCACCCTGGAGCTGGACTTCTGGGACCAGCGCGACGCGGCCACCGGAGGCTCGCCACGGCATTGGTTCGTGCGGCATAACCCGGGCACCCTGTTCCAGTCCGGCAACGACAATAACTGCACGGGCGATGGCACCGGCAAGAACGACCTGGAAGCCTGCCTGAACGACATCAAGAACTGGAGCGACGGCCATCCGGGGCATTTCCCCATCACCGTGATCCTGGACAAGAAGCAGGGTTGGTCAAAAGCCAGTTCCGGGCGCACACCGCAGGATTTCGACGATCTGGTGAGCCGGATCTTCCAGGGCAAGCTCTATACCCCCCAGGACCTGGCGAGCTCCATCGGCAGCAGTGCCGGGGCCTTGCAGAAGAACCTCAAGGGCAAGGACTGGCCCACCGCCAGCCAGTTGCAGGGCAAGGTTTTGCTGGTGCTCAACCACTCCGAGAACCAGAAGCTCTCGCAGTACGCCGAGGCCCGGACCTCCAGTGCCAAGGTGTTCATCTCCCCGGTCACCAATGGCCAGAACGATGTCAGCGGCAAGGTCAGTGGCATGTCCGACCAGTCATCGGGCTACGTGGCCATGAACAACATGGGCAAGGGCGACAAGAAGTGGGCGGCCCAGGCCTTTGCCTACAGCCATATCGGCCGGGTCTGGGGTGACGATGGGGTGTCCTTCGCCCAGCACATCGCCGAGCAGGTCAACCTGTCGGCGTACTACAAGTTCGCCGACCAGGGGGACGGTGGTGTGCGCATCCGGCCGTTCTGAGCCTTATTGGGGTTCGGTGGCGTCGCCGAGCCCCGGATCCACGCGCTTGCCGATATCCCGCAGGCGCGCCAACTGGTCGACCATGCTTGGCGCTTCGTCGATGCTGCTGACGAAGGTCCACAGGTAGGTCATGACTGCGTACACATGGCCGGCCTTGACCTCGGGTGACAGCGACAGCTGGGTGATGGCGATCACGAACAGCACTGCCGCCACCACGCCGAGGAACAGGTAGGCCGTGGCTTCCCGGTCCGAGAGCCAGATCCGTAGCCGCGACAGCAGGCGGTAGTGGCGCTGCAGGGATTGGGCACCGACCCTGGCCACCAGGCCGATTTCCTTTTCCAGGCGGTTGTTCAGGCGCTCGTGCAGCTGCTGGTTGCGCCGGGCGAAACGCGGCAGCAACACCACGCACAGGACCAGCGCCACCAGGCAGGCCAGGCCGATCCAGGGTTCGATGGCCAGCAGCATCACCGCCGCACCGATGATCGAGACCAGGGCGGTGGCGATGATCGGCACGTGCTTCTCGAAGAAGTCGACGAACTCCCGGGCCAGCACCACCCGCGCCGCCGCGGTCGAGGTGTTCTGCTGTTGCTGGCGCTGGTTGAGGATCACCGGTACGGCCAGGTCCGCATAGATGCGGGTGAAGGTCCGGGTATCCACGGCCCGTCGGGCCGCGCCGACGACCCAGAAACCCAGCACCACCATGGCGTAGACCAGGGCGTGGGTGGTATCGCCACGCAGGATCGAGTCCACGGCGAACCCGGCGAACAGCGGGTAGGCCAGCAGCAGGGCGTTCTCCAGGGCCACTAGCGACAAGGTGACGAACAGCTTGCCTGGATAGGCGCGAGCGATGGCCTTGAGGGTCTGGCCGGCGGACTGCTGGCCGAGTTTCTGGGTGGGATCCGCGATGGCGGGGCGAGTGACGACAGACATGACTGCACCACAAATGAGATAACGGTTAATATTGAGCGAGTGCTCAATTATCCTTGAGCGATCGCTCAAAATGCAAGTGCCGGTCATCCCGGCACCAAGAGGTTCGATTGCCGATGTCCCGTAACGACCGAAAGGACCAGATCATCGGCGCAGCCCTGGAACTGTTTCACAGCAAGGGTTTCGCCGAGGTTTCCACCCGTGACCTGGCCGAGCATGCCGGCCTGTCCCGCAGCCACATCTACCACTACTTCAGCGACTTCAAGGAACTGCGCCGCGAGGCCTTCGTGCGTTTCGCCGATGGCCAGTTGGCGGCGGTGGAGGACCTGGTGCGCGATGTGCAGCCGGCCGAGGCCCTGCGGATATTTCTCCTCGATTGCCTGACGGACTCCAACTCCGTCGGTTGGGGGCTGTGGCTCGATGCCTGGGATGAAGCCATGCACGACGCCGAGCTGGCCGAGGTCTACCTGCGAATCAATGGCCAGTGGCAGGCGTTGCTGGCATCGATCATCGCCGCTGGCGTCCAGGCCCGGGTATTTCGCTGCGCGGATGCCGGGCGGGCGGCGCGGCAGATCTTCGCCCTGGCCATGGGCTACACCGACGATCTGCTGCTGCAGGCTTCAGCTGCGGCGCAACAGGCCGCGTTGGCGGAGGTCATGGAGGTTGCCGGGTTGCTGCTGGGTTTGGATGACTGAACCTTCAACCGCTGCCGTGGCGATAGTGCAGTGCCTCCGCCAGGTGCTCGCGGCCGATGGCGGTGGCCTGTTCAAGGTCGGCCAGGGTCCGGGCCACCTTGAGCAGGCGGTGGGCGGCGCGCAGCGACAGGCCGAGGTTCTCGCAGGCTGCTTCCAGCCAGCGCTCGTCGGTTGTGGATAACCTGCAATGGCGCGCCAGGCCGGGCAGGTCGAGCAGGGCGTTGGTGCAGCCCTGGCGCCGCAGTTGCAGGTTGCGCGCACGGGCCACCAGGTCGGCGGCGCTGGCACTGTCGTTGCCCGGTTGCGGCGCGGGGTTCAGGGCCGTGGCCTCGCGGGCGACGGTCAGGTGCAGGTCGATGCGATCCAGCAGCGGGCCGGAGAGCTTGTTGCGATAGCGCTGGATCTGCTCCGGTGTGCAACGGCAGCGGCCACTGGGTTCGCCCAGGTATCCACAGGGGCAGGGGTTCATCGCCGCCACCAACTGGAAGCGTGCCGGAAACTGCACCCGCTCGCGGGCCCGGGCGATGACGATCTGCCCGGATTCCATGGGCTCGCGCAGGACCTCCAGGACCTTGCGGTCGAACTCCGGTAGCTCGTCGAGAAACAGCACGCCATGGTGGGCCATGGTGATTTCCCCGGGCTGCGGTTTCGAGCCACCGCCCACCAGGGCTGCGCTCGACGCCGAGTGGTGGGGTTGGCGGAACGGACGCTGTGGCCAGTGTTCCAGCGGGGCGGGGCTGCTCACCGACTGGATGGCTGCTACCTCAAGGGCCTCGTGTTCTTGCAGCGGTGGCAGCAGGCCGGGCAGGCGGCTGGCCAACAGGGTCTTGCCGGTGCCGGGCGGGCCGCAGAACAGCAGGTTGTGGGCCCCGGCCGCAGCCACCAGCAGGGCCCGCTTGGCGGCCAGCTGGCCCTGGACGTCGCGCAGGTCGGGGTAGGGCGCGCGGTCATGGGGCAGGCCCTGGCTGACGCAGGCCGGGATCGGCGCCTGCCCGTTGAGATGGGCCGCCGCCTCCAGCAAATGGTCGACCGCGATCACGCTCAGGCCCGAGGCCAGGCAGGCTTCCTCGGCATTGGCCCGGGGCACCAGCAAGGCATGGCCGGCATCCCTTGCTGCCAGGGCCGCCGGCAGCACGCCGCGCACCGGGCGCACGGCCCCGGACAACGCCAGCTCGCCCAGGCACTCGACGCGATCCAGCGCCGTGGCCGGTAGTTGCTGGCTGGCCGCGAGGATGCCCAGGGCGATCGCCAGGTCGAAGCGGCCACCGTCCTTGGGCAGGTCGGCGGGAGCCAGGTTGAGGGTGATGCGCCGGGCGGGGAAGTCGAAGCCGGCTTTGAGGATCGCGCTGCGGACCCGGTCCTTGCTTTCCTTGACCGCGGTTTCGGGCAGCCCCACCAGGGTCAGGCTCGGCAGGCCGTTGGCCAGGTGCACTTCGACACTGACGGCCGGAGCCTGTACGCCCATCTGGGCGCGGCTGTGGATGATGGCCAGGGACATGCGACGTTCTTCCTTGCAGCGGCGGGAACCGCATCCTGCGGTGTTGCAAGGATAGGCGAGGGGGGGCAGCGCGAGCGCTGGGCAATGCAGACAGGATGTGTCGCCGGCCTGTCCTTCAGCCTTGATGAAGGCGCGCGGCCGGCGAGGAGGGTGTCAGCTCATTGATCCTTCGGCTCAAGCCTGGCTTCCAGCTCGGCGACCTTGGCTTCCAGGCTTTCCAGGCGGGCCCGGGTACGCGCCAGGACCACCATCTGGCTGTCGAATTCTTCCCGGCTGACCAGGTCCAGCTTGCTGAAGCCGCTTTGCAGCAGGGCCTTGAACTGGCTTTCGATTTCGTTGCGCGGCAGGGGAGTTTCGCCGCTGAACAAGCGCGAGGCATGACCGCTCAGGGCGTCGAGGAGATCTTTGGGGGCGAGCATGGGAATGTCCTGAATAGCTGATGGGCCGCAGTGTATCACGCACGAACCGAGGGCTTGGCGCCGCCCGGCCTGCACGTTTTTTGCGCATCGGGCCGCCACCGCGCGCACCGTTATCGTGCGTATCGGTGGCGGGTTTTCCCGCCCCTGGCCGCGGGCCGCGGGCAACTTCATGAAATCGCTGGTGTTTCCCGACCTGGCAAGCTTTCTGCTTAGACCCTGGTGACCCATGCACTGATGCAGTCGCTGTGACGAATGCAGTGCGACCGACGAAACGGGGAGTGTTTCGTCAGGGCGGCTAGCGTCGGTCCGGTTGAGGAGGGCCGACGATGCGTTACAAAGCCAGGCACTGCGCTTAGACTTGAGTCGGGTTTGTTTTCCTGGGGCAAGTCCACCAATTCGGGAGAGAGTTTCATGAAGCTAGTCACCGCCATCATCAAGCCGTTCAAGTTGGACGACGTGCGCGAGTCGCTGTCCGAAATCGGCGTGCAGGGCATTACCGTCACCGAGGTCAAGGGCTTCGGTCGGCAGAAGGGCCATACCGAGCTGTACCGCGGCGCGGAATACGTGGTCGATTTCCTGCCCAAGGTGAAGATCGATGTCGCCATCGACGACAAGGATCTGGACCGGGTCATCGAGGCCATCACCAAGGCTGCCAACACCGGCAAGATCGGTGACGGCAAGATCTTCGTGGTCAATCTGGAACAGGCTATTCGCATCCGTACCGGCGAAACCGATACCGACGCAATCTAAGCCGCCCCAAACCCAACGCCCCAGGAGAAAACAACATGACTCTGCGTAAATTCGCAGGGCTAGGAGCCCTTTTGCCCCTCGTAATGCCTGGCTTGGCCATGGCGGCAGACGAAGCGGCTGCTCCAGTCCTCAATTCCGGCGACACCGCCTGGATGCTCACCTCCACCGCCCTGGTACTGTTCATGACCATCCCCGGGCTGGCGCTGTTCTACGGCGGCATGGTGCGGTCCAAGAACATTCTTTCGGTGATGATGCAGTGCTTCGCCATCACTGGCCTGGTGACGGTCCTGTGGTTCATCTATGGCTACAGCATCGCGTTCGACACCAGCGGGATGGAAGCTGGCGTGGTCAACCTCAATTCCTTCGTCGGCGGCCTGTCCAAGGCCTTCCTCGCCGGTATCACCCCGGCCAGCGTGACCGGTCCGGCGGCGCTGTTCCCCGAGGCGGTATTCGTCACCTTCCAGATGACCTTCGCCATCATCACTCCGGCGCTGATCGTCGGTGCCTTCGCCGAGCGGATGAAGTTCTCGGCGATGCTGATCTTCATGGGCATCTGGTTCACCGTGGTCTATGCGCCCATCGCGCACATGGTCTGGAGCGGTCCGGGTTCGCTGATGGGCGATTGGGGCGTGCTGGATTTCGCCGGCGGCACCGTAGTCCATATCAACGCCGGTATCGCCGGCCTGGTCTGCTGCCTGGTGCTGGGCAAGCGCAAGGGCTTCCCGACCACGCCAATGGCCCCGCACAACCTCGGCTACACCCTGATGGGCGCGGCGATGCTGTGGATCGGCTGGTTCGGCTTCAACGCCGGTTCCGCCGCAGCGGCCAATGGCACTGCCGGCATGGCCATGCTGGTGACCCAGATCGCTACCGCTGCCGCGGCCCTGGGCTGGATGTTTGCCGAGTGGCTCACCCACGGTAAACCCAGCGCCCTGGGGATCGCCTCGGGCGTGGTGGCAGGCCTGGTGGCGATCACTCCGGCGGCCGGTACCGTCGGCCCGATGGGGGCCCTGGTCATCGGCCTGGCGGCGGGTGTGGTGTGCTTCTTCTGCGCGACCAGCCTCAAGCGCAAGCTGGGGTATGACGACTCCCTGGATGCCTTCGGCGTGCATGGCATTGGCGGCATTCTCGGAGCGATCCTGACCGGGGTCTTCGCCGCCCCGGCCCTGGGTGGCTTCGGCACCGTGACCGACGTTGCCGCGCAGGTCTGGGTCCAGGCCAAGGGCGTGGGCCTGACCGTGATCTACACCGCCGTGGCGACCTTCATCATCCTCAAGGTGCTGGATGCGATCATCGGCCTGCGGGTGACCGAGGAAGAAGAGGCTGTCGGCCTCGACCTGGCCCAGCACAATGAGCGCGGTTACAACCTGTAAGCACACTGCTCGAAAAAGCCCGGCTTCGGCCGGGCATTTTTTTGCCTGGTGCTTGTCATTGAGGAAGGCTGAAAGGTTTTTATGGTGAGCCTTGGCAGGTTTGCCAGACGATTTTTAGTAGGGCAAATGCTTACACTAAAGCAGGATTATTCGGCGCTTTGTTTTTTTCCTGAGCGCGCTAGAATGCGCGCCGAAGCGTGGAGATAGGTATGTGGCAACAGACCCTGATTACCCTGCGGGCCAGGCCCCGGGGCTTTCACCTGGTAACGGACGAGTTGCTCGCCGGCTTGCCTGAGTTGAAGGCATATCGAGTCGGACTGCTGCACTTGTTGCTGCAACATACCTCGGCCTCGTTGACCGTCAACGAGAATGCCGACCCGGCGGTCCGGCGCGACTTCGAGCGTTTCTTCAATACCCTGGTGCCCCAAGGCATGAGCGGGTACGAACACAACGACGAAGGCGCGGACGACCTCCCGGCCCACTTCAAGGCCAGTTTGCTAGGCTGTCAGCTGACTTTGCCGATCTCGGCGGGCCGGCTGGCGTTGGGCACCTGGCAAGGTGTTTACCTGGGCGAGCACCGTGATCACGGCGGTGCTCGTAAAGTCCTTGTCACCTTGCAGGGTGATAAGGCATAAGCCGCTGAGTATCAGTGGATGTTGATTTTTTCCGGCAGCCTTCGACAGATGGCCGAGCTGGGCTATAACTAATCTGCTTTTCGCAAGTCATGAGGTAGAACATGAGCGACGATGATCTGGAAAACGACGACCTCGAAGTAGGTGACGAAGACGATACCGAAGAAGGTCTTGAAGCGGCCGCCGAAGATGTGGCGGAAGACGATGGCGGTGAGGCTCCCGCTCCGACCGCCAAAGGCAAGTCCAAGGCCGCTGTCTCGGTAGACGAGCTGCCGAGTGTCGAAGCCAAGAACAAGGAGCGCGATGCACTGGCGCGTGCCATGGAAGAATTCCTGGCCCGTGGCGGTAAAGTGCAGGAAGTCGAGGCCAACGTGGTCGCCGACCCGCCCAAGAAGCCTGATAACAAGTACGGCAGCCGGCCTATCTGAGCCTTGCTACTTGCTTGCTGAAAAAACCCGCCGTCGCTGCGGGTTTTTTCATGCCGGTGTAAAAAGCGGGCGAGCGTCTAGAGGGACTTCCAGCGTCCCAGCAGCGCGGGCAGTTCGGTCAGGCTGCGGATCTGCGCATCGGGTGCGCGCTCGGCTTCCCAGGCCTTGCCGCCCGGGTTGAACCAGATGGCGCGCAAACCGGCCTGCTGGGCGCCGGCGATGTCGTCGCCCGGGTGGTCACCGATATGCACCGCGGTGTCGGCACTGGCGCCGCCGCGCTGCAGGGCCTCCTGGAACAGCCGGGCATCGGGCTTGGCGATGCCGATATCCTCGGCGCACAGGGCGAACTGGAAATAGTCCGCCAGGCCCAGGCGACGCACGTCGGCATTGCCGTTGGTGACCACTCCCAGGGCGAAGTGATTGGCCAGGGCCTCCAGGGTCGGTTGCACCTCGGGGAAGATGTCCAGCTGGTGCCGGGCATGCAGGAATACCTCGAAGCCCTCTGCGGCCAGCCGGCTGGCCTCAGCCTGTTCATACCCCGCTTCCTCCAGTGCATGGAACAGCACGCGCCGGCGCAAGGCGCTGATCCGGTGCTTGAGCTCGGGCTCGCGCTCCAGTACTTGCGCGCGGATCGCCCACAGGTGCTCCACCGGCACGCCGCCCAGGTCCGGGGCATGTTCGGCCAGCCACTGGCGCAGGGTGGCCTCGGCGCTGACGATCACCGGAGCGGTGTCCCACAAGGTGTCGTCGAGATCGAAGGTGATCAGCTTGATGGTCATTGTTCACCGCCTTTGTTGCGTTTGGCCCGTGGATGGGCGCTGTCGTAGACCGCGGCCAGGTGCTGGAAGTCCAGGTGGGTATAGATCTGCGTGGTCTTGATGTCCGAATGGCCCAGCAGCTCCTGCACGGCACGCAAGTCCTGGGAGGACTCCAGCAGGTGGCTGGCGAATGAGTGGCGCAACATGTGCGGGTGCAGGTTCTGCCCCAGCTCGCGCTCGCCCGCGGCCTTGACCCGCAGCTGGATGGCCCGGGGGCCGAGGCGCCGGCCTTTCTGGCTGACGAACAGGGCGCCGTCCGGCGGGTTGCTCAAGGCCCGCAGTGGCAGCCACAGCGCCAGGGCCTCGCGGGCTTTGCGGCCCACCGGCAGGACCCGGGTCTTGCTGCCCTTGCCGTGGACCTGCACCAGGCCGTCGGCCAGGTCCAACTGCGCAAGATCCAGGCTGGTCAGCTCGGACAGGCGCAATCCGCAGGAATAGAACAGCTCCAGTATCGCCTGGTCGCGGTGGGCCAGGAAGTCGTCTTCCACCGCGCCATCGAGCAGTTGCAGGGCCCGGTCGGTATCCAGGGTCTTGGGCAGCCGCCGCTCGCCCTTGGGCGGCGCCAGGCCGTTGGCCGGGTCGTGCTCGCACAACCCTTCGCGATTCAGGTAGTGATACAGCCCGCGTACCGCGGACAACAGCCGGGCCAGGCTGCGGGAGGACTGCCCCTGCTGGTGCAGGCGTACGATCAGGCTGCGCAGGCCCTGGATATCCAGGTCGACCCAGCTGCGTATCTGCTGCTTCTCGCAGAACCCCAGCACCTTGCCAAGATCGCGGCGGTAGGCCTCCAGGGTGTGGGGCGACACCTGGCGCTCACTGCGCAGGTGCGCGCAGTAGGCGTCCAGTTGTCCTTGCATGCTCAGCGGACCGAGCGCAGGGAGTGGGTGAAGCGCGGCAGCACGCGGCCGGTGACTTCGGCGATGTAGTTGAGGAACAGGGTGCCCACCGAACTCTTGTAGTGCTGTGGATCGCGGCTGGCGATGGCCAGTACGCCGTGCATGCCCTGGTGCGCCAGGGCCACCACTGCAGTGGAGCCGATCTGCTTGCGCTGTTCTTCGCCGAACAGGAAGTCCAGCTCATGCTCGCGCAGGCTGCCGCTGACGCTCTTGCCTTCGGACAACAAGCCGCCGATGGCACCCTGGGCCTCGGCTGCCGATACCCAGCGGCCCACCGGCATGGGGTTGTCGCTGAACAGGATCAGGCTGACGAAAGGTACCTGGAACTCCTGGCGCAGGCTGTCCTCGACGCTCATCACCACTTCTTCGAGGCTGGTGGCGTCCAGCAGCGCGAGGATCAGGCGCCGGGTCTTGTCGAATAGCCGGTCATTGTCCCGGGCCACGTCCATCAGTTGCGACAGGCGATGGCGCATCTCGATGTTGCGCTCGCGCAGGATCTTCATCTGCCGCTCCACCAGCGAGACGGTATCGCCGCGCTGGTGGGGAATGCGCAAGGCCGGAAGCAGTTCTTCGTGGGCGACGAAGAAGTCCGGGTGCGCCTCCAGGTAGGCGGCGACGGCCGCCGCTTCCAGGTTCTGCGCGGGGGATTCGTCGGGCGTGGTGCTGGGAACCTGCGGCTGGTCGGTCATGGATTTCGCTCACTCATAGACGCACCTGTCCTTCGTATACGCGTACTGCCGGGCCGGTCATCAGCACCGGTTGGCCAGGGCCTGCCCATTCGATGGACAGGCGTCCGCCCGGCAGGTCGATCAATAGCGGCGAATCCATCCACCCCTGGCTGATCGCGGCCACTGCGGCTGCGCAGGCGCCGGTCCCGCAGGCCTGGGTTTCCCCGGCGCCACGTTCCCACACCCGCAATTGCGCGCGCTGGCGATCCAGGACCTGGAGAAAACCGACATTGACCCGGGCCGGGAAGCGCGGGTGGTGCTCGATCTTCGGGCCCAGCTCGTGGACCGGTGCGCTGTTGATGTCATCGACCCGCAGCACCGCATGGGGGTTGCCCATGGAGACGGCGGCCAGCTCGACCTGGCGTCCGTCGACCTCCAGGATATAGCTGGTGGCCTGGGCTGGCGCCTGGAACGGGATATCGGCCGGCACCAGGCGTGGCGGGCCCATGTCGACGCTGATCTGGCCGTCGTTGCGCACGTCGAGCTCGATCACGCCGCTCTTGGTCTCCACGCGGATCCGGCGCTTGGTGGTCAGGCGCTTGTCCAGTACGAACCGGGCGAAGCAGCGCGCACCGTTGCCGCATTGCTCCACCTCGGAACCATCGGAATTGAAGATCCGATAGCGGAAATCCACATCCGGGTTGGTCGGGGCCTCGACGATCAACAACTGGTCGAAACCGATCCCGGTATTGCGATCCCCCCATTGCTTGGCGTGCTTGGGTTGGATGTGCGCGTGCTGGCTGACCAGGTCGAGAACCATGAAGTCATTGCCCAGGCCGTGCATCTTGGTAAAACGCAGCAGCATGGTCTTACTCCGGCAGCAGGCTTTCGCCAGCGAATAACTCGGCCACCGTTTCGCGGCGACGCACTTGCACAGCCTGGTCGCCATCGACCAGTACTTCGGCGGCACGGCCGCGGGTGTTGTAGTTGGAGCTCATGACGAAACCATAGGCGCCGGCGGAATGCACGGCCAGCAGGTCACCTTCGGCCAGGGCCAGCGAACGTTCCTTGGCGAGGAAATCGCCGGTTTCGCAGATCGGGCCGACGATGTCGTAGGTACGGGGTTCGGCATCCCGGGGCCGGACGGCGCTGACATCCATCCAGGCCTGGTACAGCGCCGGGCGGATCAGGTCGTTCATGGCGCCGTCGACGATGGCGAAGTCCTTGTGTTCGGTGTGCTTGAGGTATTCCACGCGGGTCAGCAGCACGCCGGCGTTGGCGACGATGAAGCGGCCCGGCTCGAACACCAGGGCCAGGTCGCGGCCGGCCAGGCGCTCGCGTACCGCCTTGACGTAGTCGGCGGCCAACGGCGGCTCTTCGTCGCGATAACGCACGCCCAGGCCGCCACCGAGGTCGATGTGGCGCAGGTAGATACCGCATTCGGCGAGGCGATCCACCAGGTCCAGCAGGCGGTCCAGGGCATCGATGAAGGGCGCCAGGGTGGTCAGTTGCGAACCGATGTGGCAGTCGACCCCGACGATCTCCAGGTTGGGCAGCTGTGCCGCGCGGATGTACACATCCTCGGCGGCGGCGATGGCGATGCCGAACTTGTTTTCCTTGAGGCCGGTGGAAATGTACGGATGGGTGCCGGCATCGACATCGGGGTTGACCCGCAGCGACACCGGGGCGCGCACGCCCAGCTCGGCGGCCACCTGTTGCAGGCGCTCCAGTTCCTCGGCGGATTCGACGTTGAAGCAGTGGACGCCCACTTCCAGGGCGCGGCGCATGTCATCACGGGTCTTGCCGACGCCGGAAAAGACGACCTTGTCGGCCTGGCCGCCGGCAGCCAGCACTCGTTCCAGTTCGCCACCGGAGACGATGTCGAAGCCGGCGCCCAGGCGCGCCAGGACATTGAGCACACCCAGGTTGGAGTTGGCTTTCACCGCGAAGCAGACCAGGTGCGGCATGCCGGCAAGAGCGTCGGCATAGGCCTGGTACTGGGCTTCGATATGCGCCCGGGAATAGACGTAGGTGGGCGTACCGAAACGCTCGGCAATGGCGGACAGGGCTACGCCTTCCGCGAACAGCTCGCCGTCGCGGTAGTTGAAAGCGTCCATGGCGGGCCCTTAGTAGGTGTCGTAGGTGTCGTGCTTGTGCGCCTTGGACTGCTCTTCAGGGGATTTGCTGTCGTCAGGCAGGTACAGCGGGCCTTTCTGGCCGCAGGCGGTTACAAGGCAGGCAACCGCGACGAGCGCAGCAAGGGCGGAGATCAGGCGCTTCATGGCGAAATCCTTGAGAATGCGTAAATTGCGCCCGAGTATACCGGCCACCCGGCAGCTTGCCTATGCAAGGCAAAACCCGCCGGGGGAGCCTTCGTCAACGGCTGCGGGGCCTGCCGGAGGATTGGTCGCCCCGGGTGGCTGCAGGTTCTGTATCCTTTGCATTCACCGGGAGGCGCCCGTATCTTGCGGCGCTTGAGCGTGACTAGACACTTTTCGAGGTTCCCGCAATGAGTTTGACCGAAGCCCGTTTCCACGACCTGGTGGACGCCACCCAGCAGGCGCTGGAGGATATTTTCGATGAGAGCGACCTGGACATCGACCTGGAAAGCTCGGCCGGCGTGCTCACCGTCAAGTTCGACAACGCCAGCCAGGTGATCTTCAGTCGCCAGGAGCCCCTGCGCCAGTTATGGTTGGCCGCGCGCTCCGGTGGTTTCCACTTCGACTACGACGAAGAAAGCGAACGCTGGGTGTGCGACAAGAGTGCCGAGCAACTGGGCGAGATGCTCGAGCGCATCGTCTTCGAGCAGGCCGACATCAAGCTCGAGTTCGACGGGCTCTGAGTCGTGAGCCAGGGCTCCGCGGTTCGTCCGCCCAAGCCGCTCTACAGCAACGTCAGCCCCGCCGTGGGTTCGCCGTGCATCAGCCTGTGCCGTCTCGATGAAGAAAAGGTCTGTCGCGGCTGTTTCCGGCATGTGGAGGACATCCGCGAATGGCGCTCGGCCGACGATGAGCGTCGCCGGGTGATCTGCGCCCAGGCACTGCAGCGCAAACAGGCCGCTGCACCGGGGGACCTGTAGCGTATATCCGCACGGTTTGTTTATTGCGAATGCTGTGATAGTGTCCGACTTCGCCTCGCTACCTCGAGGCCGGTGAGAACCCCGTCTTATTTGGCGGGGTTTTGCTTTTTTGTGCAGAAAAAACAGGAGTCAGCCAGGATCATGAGTACTGCACCATCCATCATCCTTACCCGCCTTGACGTACAGCGTCTGGAGCGCCTGATCGATAGTCTGGACGACTCGCTGCCAGGCGTCATTGCCTTGCAAGCCGAGCTGGATCGCGCCGAAACGCTGATGGGTCACGATGAGGTTCCGGCCGGTGTCGTCACCATGAACTCGCGAGTGCACTGCCGTGAAGAAAGCAGTGGCAAGGACTATCACCTGACCCTGGTCTATCCACAGGATGCCAATGCCGACGAAGGCAAGATCTCTATTCTGGCGCCGGTGGGCAGTGCGCTGCTGGGTTTGCAGGTCGGTCAATACATCGACTGGCCGGCCCCGGGCGGCAAGACCCTGAAGCTGACCTTGCTGGAAGTCGAATACCAGCCGGAAGCCGCAGGCGACTTCCACCTCTGATACCCGCCTAGACCTGCTCCAGCGCCTCGTTCAGGGCCCGCTCCAGGCTGGCCTTGTAACGCAGGTAGAGAATGCTCGAGCTTTGCCCATCACCGAGCAGGCCGGACAGGTCCAGGTCGGTGATGTAGCAGCGGTAGCGTTCCGGTTCGCGTCGTTGCTCGACGATTTCCTGGACCACCGCACTGAACAGCTGGTCGCCATATTCCAGTTCGGAAAATTCCCGTTGATTGCAGTACAGCGAGACTTGCACCTGCCCCGGTGCGGCCTTGCCGATGATCGCCTGCACGTCGTAGAACCCCTTGTCGATCGGGGTCAGCGGGGCGGGGCGAGCCTCTACCCGGCGCGCCCTGCCCGTGCCTGACGGCAATATCTGGAAATAGAGTGTATCCAGAGGTTTCTCGCCGGGGCTGTTGGCCATGGGCAACAGGGCCTCGCGGCGGTAGAGGATCGATTGCAAGAAGCGCTGCAGTGGCACCAGCAAGCTCTGTTCGTCGTGGTAAGGCAGGGTCTGCTGCCATAGGGCGTTGTGCTCATCCAGGACATACAGCTCGGCCTGGTTCTCGACGATCCGGTAGAACACCTGGATGCAGTCCGGCTGGCCCATGGGCAGGACCAGCGCCAGGTCGTGCTCCTCCAGGGCCATGGGGTCCAGGTGCAGCGGGCTGTAGCGGGTTTGCTCCTGCCCCAGGTACTCCAGCAGCGCCGCGGGGGTGGCCATGGCCCGGTGCCGGACTTGCCCAGGCAGCAGTTCGAGGACGTGATAGTGCTGCTGCACCTGGATCAGGTAGCGGTAGTTGAGCTGGCTGAGCAGCAGGTCTTGCGCGGTCTCGAACAGTTCCTCCACCCGGCGTGCGATGAACTGCGCGCGGTTGTGGCAGAAACAGCGGACCCGCAACCGTGGCTGAGGCCCCGACGGCAGGTTGTTGAGGTAGTCGCGCAGGCACTCGAGCAGCGCATGTTCGCCATCGTGGCGGCCCACCAAGACTTCGTTCCAGCTGTTGAGTGTGACCTGGTCCAGGGTCAGCACCAGGTTCTCGCGCACCCCGGCATAGCTCAGTGAGTCGGTGCGCTCGGTGGTCATGTGGATGTTCAGCTCGCGATGGTGCTTGAGCGGGTCCACTGCGACGTTCACCAGCACCAGCACCTCGCTGGGGACGCTGGCATGCAGCAACTGGTCCTCGCTGACAGTGTTCAGCGGCAGGGCCACGGTCTGTTGCAGGCTGCCCAGCAGGTTGAACAGCTCGAACTCGCTGAGGTCGCTGCTGCCGGGGTGCAGGGCCAGGCGGGTGCTGCTGTCGATGACGCCGTTGCGATGGCACCAGGTGAGCAACTCCACCAGCTCGCGACTGCGCTTGATCGGCGCGAAGTGTTCCCACTCCAGGGCCGTCAGGTTGCCGTTGTATAGGCCCCAGTGGGTCTGGCCGGGCTCCTTGCGGTTCGGCGACTGCACCAGGGTCAGGGTGTCTTCGGCCAGGTCCGGGGCGATGCCCGGGTTGATGAATTCGATTTTTCCGGCCTTGCGTTCGAAGGCCGCGTACAGGCGCCGTCCCAGCACGTTCAGGTCGCGCTTGTTGATCAGGCTGGCGGCCTGTTCGGTGCGGGCGAACTGGGTCAGGAAGCGATAGCTGTAGTTCAGTTCGTTGACCAGGGAGCGCCGCTCGGCGCCGACCTGGCGCACCTTCCACTGGCTGCGGCTGTCGAGCAGGGCCAGCTGGCGCTGGTCCCATCCCCATTCCTCGGCCAGGCGCTCCAGCAGTGCCCGCTGCCAGCTCGTATTGCGGGCGCCGTTGCCGGTAGTCAGCTTGCGGTTGACCTTGAGATACAGGCTGCGGCGCACCAGCTCCAGGCGCTCGGGTTCGCCGCGGGCCTTGAGGTATTCCTCGATACGCCGGTAGACCACGATGTAGGGGTCCAGCTCATCCAGGTCCAGGCGGTTGGCGAACACCGCCTGCTTGAAGCGCAGGCTCAGGCACTGGACCCGAGGGTGCTCGCTGGCGTAGACCTCGATCAGCAGCAGCTTGAGCACCGACTTGTAGGGCGACTCGATGCCCTTGAACAATTGCCAGAGCCCCGCGCCGATGAATTCCCCCGGGGGAATGCGCGCCATGTGCCCCAGATCGAGGTTTTCCTCGGCGGGCACGAAGCGCTTGGACAACAGCGTATGGGTGTACTGCTCGTAGCGCGATTCCTCGTACACCGGTACCAGCCACCAGAGCGGCGTACGTCCGGCGAGCCAGATGGCGGTGCGATAGAACTCGTCCAGCAGCAGGTAGTGCTGGGTGGTGCCGCAGTCGTCCGAGCTCAGCTGGGTGTCGCGTTCGCCGCGGACGAAGCGGCTCGGGTCGATGAGGAAGAAATGCGCTTCGGCGCCCTGGCCTTCGGCCCAGGCCTCCAGTAGTTGGCACTTCTTCTGTAGTTCGGCCAGTTCGTTCTCGTCCAGGTCCGGGGCATGGCAGACCCAAACGTCCATGTCGCTCTGGTCGGCCTGGGCCAGGGTGCCCAGGCTGCCCATCAGGAACAGTCCATGGATCGGTCGCGGCGGGTTGCCGTGGCGGGCCTTGTAGGAAAAGGAGCGAGTCAGGCGCTGGGCTTCGGCCAGTACCTGGGGATCGGGTTCGTAGTTGGACAAGCCCGCTGGCGTCGCCCCGGAGACGTAGCCGGGCAGCAGCGGGTGATTGACGTGGAAGAACAGCGGCAGCAGGTTGAGGACCAGTTGCTGGCGCGCCGACAGCCCCTCCATCGCCCGGGCCATGCGTCCTTCGTTGAGGGTCAGAAAGCGCGCGCGAAGTTGGCTGAGAACCTTGCGGTCGATTCCTTCATCCAGGTCGGGACGGATTTCATGGGTATGGGGCATTTCAAGCGGGGCTCGAACGTGGCGAGGTTCAGGGTCGGGGACAGTTTACCGGCAGATGGGGCTGAGCCTTAAGCTGATTTTATTTTTTGACGCCGGATTTCTAACGCATTGGCGCGAGACGGCCTACGGAATCCCGACAGACGGGAGCTCCGCAGGCCCGGGAAGACTTCAGGCGGTTTCAGCGACGGTGAGGATGGTCAGCAGGCCCTGGGCATGCTCGGCGGCGTCGCGGCCAAGGCTGGTGAGGTAGCCGCCATCGGGCTGGGTGATCAGCTCCTTGGTGTACAGGCGCTGGGCGGCAGCGATGGCGGAAGGGGCGGCGGTCTGATGGATCTTCAGGCCTTCCTGGGAGTTGTCCAGGTTGAACAGTGCGAGGATTTCCAGTTCGGCAACCAACTCAGGGGTATACGACATAAGGACTCCAGACTTTCTAGGAATGAAAGGTCAGCGTTCTTAAGGTGACCGCACGGCGGCGGTGTGTCCAGCGTTCGCTGAGTTCTTTTGCGGCCCGGGACAGCGGTGTTTGGCCGCAGGGTGGTTGCAGTGTAGCCAGCGGCTGGAGGGTTGGTGGGGCACCGCATGAGGTGGCGCCCCGGCAAGCGAGGGTCACTGCTTCTCGGGAGGCAGCTGCGGCAGGGCCCGCAGGGCGGTTTCGTACCACTGGGTGTCGAAGGGGCGGTCTTCTTCGAGGATTGCATCGATCTCGATCGCCAGGACATGGGCCATCAGGTTGAGGATTTCTTCCCGCTCGTAGCCCACCAGGGTCAGCTTGTTGAACGTGGCCTTGGCCGCTGGCGGGTTGTCGCTGGCGATCTGGTTCTCGATCGCCTCGATCAGGGTGTTTTCGGCGAACTCTTCTTCGTCGTTGTCGATATCGGTTGGCTCGCTCATGGCAGACTCCTCAAGGAAAGGCGCCAGTCTACCCGGATTCCGGGGCCGGGTGCTTGGCGGCCGGAGGGTTAAGCTTCTATGAAACAGCCGACACCGCGCGGCCTGGAGGCAATGGAATGTTCAAGCTTTATGGGTTCGCCATCAGCAACTACTACAACATGGTCAAGTTGGCGCTGCTGGAAAAGGGCCTGCCCTTCGAAGAGGTGCTGTTCTACGCCGGACAGAGTCCCGAGGCCCTGGCCATCAGCCCCCGGGGCAAGGTGCCGGTGCTGGAGGTGGAGCAGGGTTTCATCAGCGAGACCAGCGTGATCCTCGATTACCTGGAGCAGGTCCGGCCCGAACCTGCGCTGGTGCCGAAAGAGCCTTTCGAGCGGGCCAGGGTGCTTTCGCTGGCCCGGGAAATCGAGCTGTACATCGAGTTGCCGGCCCGCGCCTGTTTTCCCGAAGCGTTCTTTGGCGTGAACGTGCCCGAGGCGATCAAGGAGAAGGCCGGGATCGAGCTGCTGCAGGGGTTCGCCGCGTTACAGCGCCATGCCCGGTTCGATCCTTACGTGGCGGGCAGCGACTTGAGCGTCGCCGATCTGTATTTCCAGTACAGCGTGAACCTTGCCCTGGTGGTTGGGGACAAGCTGTTCGGGATCGATTTTCTGGCCCGGATGCCCGAGGCCAGGGCGCTGTTGCAGCGCCTGGAGCAACGCCCCCACGCCCGGCGCATCGCCGCCGACAAGGCTGCGCTGATGACCGCGCGAAGAGGCTGAAGGCGTGCCCGCCCGGGCGCTGTCCAGGGCGGCACGGGTGGGGCTTAGCGGCTGCCCAGCAGGGCCTGGCCGCGAGCCACGGCGGCGCGGACCTGGGCCGGTGCGGTACCGCCGATGTGGTTGCGGGCGTTGACCGAGCCTTCCAGGGTCAGCACGGCGAACACGTCCTGGTCGATCTGGTCGCTGAACTGGCGCAGTTCCTCCAGGCTCATCTCGGCCAGGTCCTTGCCGGTGTCCACGCCGTATTTCACCGCATGGCCGACGATTTCGTGGCAGTCACGGAACGGCAGACCACGACGCACCAGGTAGTCGGCGAGGTCGGTGGCGGTGGAGAAACCACGCAGCGCCGCTTCGCGCATGATGGCGTGCTTGGGCTTGATGGCCGGGATCATGTCGGCGAAGGCCCGCAGCGAGTCGCGCAGGGTGTCGGCGGCGTCGAACAGCGGTTCCTTGTCTTCCTGGTTGTCCTTGTTGTAGGCCAGTGGCTGGCCCTTCATCAGGGTCAGCAGGCCCATCAGCGCGCCGAACACCCGGCCGCTCTTGCCACGCACCAGTTCCGGCACGTCGGGGTTCTTCTTCTGCGGCATGATCGAGCTGCCGGTGCAGAAGCGATCGGGCAGGTCGATGAACTGGAACTGGGCGCTGGTCCACAACACCAGCTCCTCGGAGAAGCGCGACAGGTGCATCATCGCCACGCTGGCGGCGGCGCAGAATTCGATGGCGAAGTCACGGTCCGACACGCTGTCCAGGGAGTTGCCGCCCACGGCCTCGAAGCCCAGCAACTGGCAGGTCAGCTCGCGATCGATCGGGTAGGTGGTGCCAGCCAGCGCGGCGCTGCCCAGGGGCATGCGGTTGGTGCGCTTGCGGCAGTCCACCAGGCGCTCGTAGTCACGGCTGAGCATTTCGAACCAGGCCAGCATGTGGTGGCCGAAGGTCACCGGCTGGGCGGTCTGCAGGTGGGTGAAGCCGGGCATGATGCTGTCGGCTTCGCGCTCGGCCAGCTCCAGCAGGCCTTTCTGCAGGCGGGTGATCTCGCCCAGGATCAGGTCGATCTCGTCGCGCAGCCACAGGCGGATATCGGTGGCCACCTGGTCGTTGCGGCTACGGCCGGTGTGCAGCTTCTTGCCGGTGATGCCGATGCGGTCGGTCAGGCGCGCCTCGATGTTCATGTGCACGTCTTCCAGGTCCACGCGCCAGTCGAAGCTGCCGGCCTCGATCTCGCCCTGGATGGTCTTCAGCCCGTCGATGATGCTGTCGCGCTCGGCGTCGGTGAGCACGCCGACCTTGGCCAGCATCGTGGCGTGGGCGATCGAGCCCATGATGTCGTGGCGATACAGGCGCTGGTCGAAATTGACAGAGGCGGTGAAGCGGGCGACGAAGGCGTCGACGGGTTCACTGAAGCGGCCGCCCCAGGACTGATTGGTCTTGTCAGTGCTCATGAATTCGCTCGTGATCTGCTGAAGGAAGATGGCATAAAAAACAGGCGCCGATGATAGCAGGGTTGCCCGGGCTGTCGCTGGCACTGGTCGGCAGCTTTTTACCTGCGACCCCGGGACCGCTTGCCGCCGGCCCGGGCGGCGCGGAGACTGGAACCGGCGCGCCTGGACGAGGTCGGTTGCCTGAGTGCCGAAGGTGATATCGATCAAACGATATTTATCGATTGAGCAATATCGTCTTGGCAACCGTCTACAGTTGGACAAGAGGCACGGCGCAACCGTCTGGCATCCCTGTGGGGCGCCGCGGTGGGCCGGCCATCGAGTTCATAACCGCGCAGGGCCATGCAACCCGTCCACTAAACGAGACGAGTGCGGCCAGGTTGGGCGCCGGCCACAAACGAGGGGGGCTTAGTGTTGAGTTCCAGCATTCCCTGCGACCTTGTCGCGCATCCAGCGGCCCGACGCGGCATCGGGCAGGTACGGGTAAATATTGGTGCCCGACTTGCGGCACTTTTTGGCCTTCGCACTAGTCTTAGCGTGGATCGCCGTGACGGACGTCACTCCACCTGTCTACGCTATCCTTGTGCGAGACTCACGCAGGAATCCAGCGCAATATGAATGTCCTGATCGTTGATGACGAACCCCAAGCCCGCGAGCGCCTGAGCCGTATGGTCGGCGAGCTCGAGGGATACAGTGTCCTGGAGCCCAGCGCCACCAATGGCGAAGAGGCATTGAGCCTGATCGACAGCCTGAAGCCGGATATCGTCCTGCTCGATGTGCGGATGCCAGGCCTGGACGGCCTGCAGGTCGCCGGCAAGTTGTGCGAGCGCGAAACGCCTCCGGCGCTGGTGTTCTGCGCGGCTCCGGATGAATTCGCCCTCGAGGCTTTCAATGACAGCAGCGTGGTCCACCTGGTCAAGCCGGTGCGCCCCGAGCTGTTGCTGGAAGCGTTGAAGAAGGCCGAGAAACCCACCCGCGTGCAGCTGGCTGCCCTGACCCGGCCTGCGGCGGAAACCGGCAGCGGCCCGCGAAGCCATATCAGTGCCCGTACCCGCAAGGGCATCGAGCTGATTCCCCTGGGCCAGGTGGTGTATTTCATTGCTGACCACAAGTACGTGACCTTGCGCCACGAGAGCGGCGAAGTGTTGCTGGATGAACCGCTCAAGGCCCTTGAAGACGAGTTCGGCGAGCGCTTCGTGCGTATCCACCGCAATGCCCTGGTGGCCCGCGAGCGTATCGAACGCTTGCAACGAACGCCCTTGGGGCACTTCCAGCTGTACCTCAAGGGGCTCAATGGTGACGCGCTGATCGTCAGCCGGCGGCATGTGGCTGGCGTGCGCAAGATGATGCAACAGCTCTAGGGCACTGGACGGAGCCTGCCAGCAAGGAAGCTTGGCAGCGAGAGGGCACCAGGTTCCTGATACAAGTCAAAGCTGCTTTGGCTGAGCTGTTATCATCTGCCGTATTTATTCAGTACGGATTGATCCATGTCCTCTCGCGAAATCCGCATCGCTACCCGCAAAAGTGCCTTGGCCTTGTGGCAGGCCGAATACGTCAAAGCCCGCCTGCAGGAGGCCCATCCACGTCTTGTCGTGACCCTGGTGCCCATGGTCAGCCGTGGCGACAAGCTGCTGGACTCGCCACTGTCGAAAATCGGCGGCAAGGGCCTGTTCGTCAAGGAGCTGGAGACCGCCCTGCTGGAGAACCAGGCCGATATCGCCGTGCACTCGATGAAAGACGTGCCCATGGACTTTCCCGAAGGCCTGGGCCTGTTCTGCATCTGCGAACGTGAAGACCCGCGCGATGCATTCGTCTCCAATACCTACGCCAGCCTCGAGCGGCTGCCGGCCGGCAGCGTGGTCGGCACCTCTAGCCTGCGCCGCCAGGCCCAGTTGCTGGCCCGTCGCCCTGACCTGCAGATCCGCTTCCTGCGGGGCAACGTCAATACCCGCCTGGCCAAGCTGGATGCCGGCGAGTACGACGCGATCATCCTGGCCGCTGCTGGCCTGATCCGCCTGGGCTTCGAAGACCGCATCCGTTCCTCCATCAGCGTCGAAGACAGCCTGCCCGCCGGTGGCCAGGGCGCGGTCGGTATCGAGTGCCGTAGCGCCGACAGCGAGATCCATGCGCTGCTGGCGCCCCTGCACCATGCCGACACCGCCAGCCGGGTGACCGCCGAGCGGGCGTTGAACAAGCACTTGAATGGTGGCTGCCAGGTGCCGATCGCCTGCTACGCCGTGCTCGAAGGCGACCAGCTCTGGCTGCGTGGCCTGGTTGGCGAGCCCAGCGGTGGTGTGTTGCTCAGCGCCGAGGCCCGGGCTCCGCGGGCCAGTGCGGCCGAGTTGGGTGTGCAAGTGGCTGACGACCTGCTGGCCCAGGGCGCTGGCGATATCCTGCGCGCGGTCTATGGCGAGGCGGGCCAGGAGTGACCGGTTGGCGCCTGCTGCTGACCCGGCCGGCCGAGGATTGCGCTGCACTGGCGGCGATCTTGGCCGAGGCCGGAGTGGCCAGCGCCAGCCTGCCGTTGCTGGACATCCAGCCCCTGCCCGTGACCCAGGCACAGCGTTCGATCCTGCTCGAGCTGGATCGTTACTGCGCGGTGATCGTGGTCAGCAAGCCGGCAGCCAACCTCGGTCTTGAGCTGCTGCGCCAGTATTGGCCGCAGCCTCCGGCCCAGGGCTGGTTCTGCGTGGGGGCCGGTACCGGCCAGATCCTCGCGGATGCCGGGCTGCCGGTGTTCTATCCCCAGGCCGGTGACGATAGCGAGGCCTTGCTTGACCTTCCCCAGTTGCGCGAGGCTATCGGCCAGCCAGAACCCAGGGTGTTGATCGTGCGGGGCGAGGGTGGTCGCGAACTGCTCTCCGAGCGCTTGCGCAGTCAAGGTGCTAGTGTCGATTATCTGGAACTCTACCGCCGTTGCCTGCCGCACTATGCCGAGGATGTGCTGCTACGGCGGATCCAGGGGGAACGCTTGAACGGGCTGGTGGTCAGCAGTGGACAGGGTTTCAGTCACCTGCAGCAATTGGCCGGCCAGGCCTGGCCGCAGTTGGCGAAGATGCCGTTGTTTGTTCCAAGCCCTCGGGTCGCCGAGATGGCGCGCGCCGCCGGGGCGGAAATAGTTGTGGATTGCCGCGGCGCCAGTGCCGCGGCTTTGCTAACGGCGTTACGGGAGCATCCCGTGCCCGTTCTCTAAACGCAAAGGATGGATACGTGAGCGAAACAGCCTTGCCTAAAGATGAACTCCAGCCGGTGCCCGAGACGCCGGCGCAACCCACGACCCCAACCGTTGAGCGTCGTGGCAACGGGTTGGCGATACTGGCCCTGCTGCTGGGGGCGGCGGGGGTCGCTGTTGGTGGCTGGGGAGTCTGGCAGGTGCGCAACCTGCAGACCAACAACCAACAACAGTTGAGCCAATTGCAGGCACTGGGCGACCAGGCCCAGAGCTTCAAGCTCAGTGAGCAGCGCCTGAGCTCGCGACTGGAACAACTGCCTGCGGCCGATGAGCTGGAAGACCGCCGCCGCCTGGTAACGCAATTGCAAGGCGACCAGCAGCGCCTGAGCCAGCGCCTGGAGACAGTGCTCGGTGCCAGCCGCAAGGACTGGCGCCTGGCCGAGGCCGAGCACCTGTTGCGCCTGGCCAGCCTGCGCTTGTCGGCCCTGCAGGACATCAGCAGTGCCCAGGCCCTAGTCCAGGGTGCCGACGATATCCTGCGCGAGCAGAACGACCCGGGCGCCTTCGCTGCTCGCGAGCAACTGGCCAAGAGCCTGGCAGCCTTGCGCAGCACCGAGCAGCCGGATCGTACGGGCCTGTTCCTGCAATTGGGCGCCCTGCGTGACCAGGTACTGGAACTCAGCGCCGTGGCGCCGGAATACAAGGACCGGGGCGATTCGCTGCTGGGACTGACCGCCGACGGCGACGGCGCCAGTCGTTGGGCGCAGTGGTGGGACCAGGTTTCCCGCTACTTCCGCATCGATTTCAATGCCGACAAGAACATCCGTCCGCTGCTGGCCGGCCAGGGCCTGACCCAGGTACGCCTGGCCCTCAGCCTGGCGCTGGAGCAGGCGCAATGGGCGGCGCTCAACGGCCAGGCGGCGGTCTATACCCAGGCCCTGAGCGAAGCTCGTGACGTGCTGGCCGGCAACTTCAACCAGGACAATCCGCAGAGCAAGATCATGCTCGAGCGCCTGGTCGAACTGGGCAAGCAGCCGGTTACCGTGGTCACCCCGGACCTGGCCAAGACTTTGAGCACGGTCCAGGCCTACCTGGAGCGGCGTAGCCTCAGCGTCGAGGAGTCGGTCAAGCCCCTGGCCAAGCCTGCGGCGAACACCGCCCGGGAGACCAGCCCATGAAGCGCGCCTATGTGATCGTCCTGCTGCTGATCGCCGCGATCGGCCTGCTGGGATTGGCCATCGCCGAACACCCGGGCTACGTGCTGATCGCCTACAGCAACTTCCGCTATGAATCGAGCTTGTGGGCGACCCTGGCCCTGGTGGCGTTGGTGTGGCTGGTGATCTGGGGCATCAAGCTGCTGGTTGAGCTGGTGATGGTTTCCGGCGGTGTGGTCAACCCCTGGTCGCGCCGCAATCGCAGCCGCCGGGTGCAGATCGCCATCGAGCAAGGCCAGATGGACCTTGCCGAAGGACGCTGGGCCAGCGCCCAGAAGCACCTGCACCGCGCCGCCGAGGCCGAGCGCCAACCGCTGTTGTATTACCTCGGCGCGGCCCGGGCGGCCAACGAGCAAGGCCACTACGAAGAGTGCGATAGCCTGCTGGAGCGGGCGCTCACCCGCCAGCCCCAGGCTGAATTGGCCGTTGCCCTGAGCCACGCCCAATTGCAGACCGACCGGGGCGACACCGAAGGTGCGCTGACCACCCTGCAAGCCATGCATGAGCGCCATCCCCATAGCGTCCAGGTCTTGCGTCAACTGCAGCGCCTGCACCAACAGCGTGGCGACTGGCCGGCGCTGATCCGCCTGTTGCCGGAGCTGCGCAAAGGCAAGGCCTTGCCGGCCAGCGAGTTGCAGGAGCTGGAGCGCCGCGCCTGGGGCGAGAACCTGGGACTGGCCGCGCGCCGTGAAGAAGACCAGGCCACGTCCTTGCAGTCGCTCAACCGCTCCTGGCAGCAATTGACCGCCGCCCAACGCCAGGAGCCACAACTGGTGCTGGCCTATGCCGAACAGTTGCGCCAGCTGGGTGCCGGGGCCGAAGCCGAGGAGGCGCTGCGCACGGCGATCAAGCGCAAGTATGAAAGCCACTTGGCGCGGCTGTATGGCCTGGTGCGTGGCAGCGACCCTGCGCGTCAGTTGCAAACGGCCGAGCACTGGCTCAAGGAACATGCGGATGATCCGGGGCTGCTGCTGACCCTGGGCCGCCTGAGCTTGCAGAACAGCCTCTGGGGCAAGGCACGCGATTACCTGGAGAGCAGCCTGCGCCTGGAGCGTAATCCCGAAGCCTGCGCCGAACTCGCCCGCCTGCTGGCACAGCTGGGAGATACCGAGCGCAGCAACCAGCTATTCCAGGAGGGCCTGGGATTACTGGACGAGCGCCTGTTGGCCGCTCCCTTGCCAGTCCCGGCACGGGCCTGACGCACCCTGGGCCGGTTGCCTGTCGCGGGCAACCGGCCTTTTTACACTCCGCTTGCCCAGCCACAGCCGATCGGGCTTCGAGCGGACATGGCTTGGCTCCTTGAAAGGAGCGAGCGCTTTCTCTACCGTGGCTGCCTGTTTCTTCCGTTGCGGATATCCCATGTCGCTGGCCGGCTCTCGCTCGCTGTTCTCCCTGGTGTTCCTGGTGGGGGCCTTTGCCTCGTGGGCGGCCTTCAACCTGCAAGCCGGAGGTGGCCTGGACTCGTGTCCGCTGTGGGGCGTGCAGCGCGGGCTGATGCTGCTGCTCGCCGGCACCAACCTGCTGGCTGCGCTGCAGGGGCCCATGCGTTGGGGGCGCCCGTTGTACTGGGGGCTGAACCTGCTGCTGGGAGTGTTGGGGGTGATCACCGCAGGGCGCCATGTACTGCTGCAGAACATTCCTTCCGAGCAATTGCTGGCGTGCCTGCCGGACATGCCATTCATGCTGCGCCACCTATCTTGGTGGCAAGCGCTGCAATTGGTCTTCATGGGGACTGCGGACTGCGCAGAGGTTTCCTGGACCCTGCTCGACATGAGCCTGCCGGAGTGGAGCCTGCTGTTTTTCCTGCTGGTCCTGGCCTTGGGGGGTTATCGCCTGCAACGCTCGCTACGGGCCGCGCGCCAGGCTGCGGCGTTGCCCTGAGTCAGTGTTTGGCGGGGGACAGCGGATTAAACGCTTGTATGAACTTTATCTCCTGCGTACCTTGAAGCTGTTGTCGTGCGGGCATAATCTGGCCCGCACCTGTCACTCTAATTCGCCTGCTCGATGCTGTTGCGCCTCACCTGATCCAGGGTCTCCATGGGGGACGGCGGTCAATGGCATGACCCTTGAGGGAAGAGAGATCACCATGCTCGAAAGTTGTCAGAATGCTCAGGAACGTTGGGGTGGAGTTCATCTGCTGATCGACCGCTGGTTGCAGGCGCGTCATGAACTGGTTCGAGCCTATGATGTGCTTGGCGCCGAACCCGAGGCGCTGAGCAAGAGCAAGAAACCCCTGCAAGAGTTCTGCGGGATCCTGGTGGATTATGTCTCCGCCGGACATTTTGAAATCTACGAACAGCTGACCAGCGAAGCCAAGGCCTTTGGTGACAAGCGCGGTCTGGAGCTGGCCGACACCCTCTACCCGCGCATCGACGTGATCACCGAGAAGCTCCTGGCCTTCAACGACCTGTGCGACGCCGGACAATGCGTGGCGCAAAAATTCAAGGAGCTGGGTGGTCTGCTGCACGAGCGCTTCGAGCTTGAAGATTGCCTGATCGAAGTGCTGCACAACGCCCACAAGCAGGAGACGGTGGCCCAGGCCTGAGAGGCGGTCCGCTGGTACATGAAATGGCACGCCAAGGCGTGCCGTTTTCGTTTCCGGGTTTCAGCCGGCGACAGCCAGCAACTCGATCTCGAACACCAGTGGCGTGTAGGGCGCGATCAGGTCGCCGGCGCCTTCGGTGCCATAGGCCTGGCTGGATGGAATCACCAGGCGCCAGCGGGCGCCGGTAGGCATCTGCGCCAGGGCGCTGCGCCAGCCGGCGATCACGCTGTCCAGGCGAAACCACTGCGGCTGCCGGGCTTCGTCGAACACGGTGCCATCGGGCAGGCGGCCGGTGTAGCGCACCTGGACCGAGCCGTTGGGGTTGGGTTTTGTACCATTGCCGGGAGCCAGCTCAGTAAGCAGGATGCCGTCCGTCAGTTGGCGAACCCCGGGCCTGGCCTTTTCCTCGTCGAGAAAACGTCGTTCGTTTTCCAGTGCGGCTTCGATCTGCGATTTGGCCGATCGCTCGCTGATCTGCGCGTCGTGCTGGGCAAGGATCTGCTCGATGCGCTCGTTCTTGAGCGCCAGCGGCTTGCCGCGGTACGCGGCTTTCAAACCATCCACCAGGGCCTGGATCTGCAGGTCCGGAACTTCGTCGCGCAGCCGTTCGCCGAGGCTCGCACCGAGGCTGTAGGCAAGATCGTGGGCGTCGTCGGGCGGCGGTTCGGCGGAGGCGTGGGCCAACGACAAGAACAGGCTCAAGGACAAAAACAGGTAACGCGACATGGGCACTCTCCGGCCTGAGTAGCGGTGGATTATGCCAGCGACGAAGCGCTCGTTGGTGGGCAACTTCCAGGGCGTCGAAGAACATTTTCGATCGGCTGCAACGCGCGGCTTTCGATACTGTCAACATGGCCTAGCGGCGGTAACAGCAGAGGTCTAGTATGAGCCGCAACTCACGTCAGCCAGGAGGTAAACCATGTCGGCCAACAAGAAGCCTGTAAATACTCCGTTGCACTTGCTCCAACAGCTGTCGGGCAGCTTGCTCGAACACTTGGAAAACGCTTGTTCCCAAGCCCTGGCTGATGCTGAAAAACTGCTCGCCAAGCTGGAGAAACAACGAGGCAAGGCCCAGGAAAAACTGCACAAGTCACGCACCAAACTGCAAGACGCCGCTGCAGCCGGCAAAGCCAAGGCACAAGCCAAGGCCAAGGCCGCGGCGCAAGAACTCGAAGAGTTGCTGGACGCACTGAAAGAGCGTCAGGCACAAACCCGCAGCTACATCCTGCAACTCAAGCGCGATGCCCAGGAAAGCCTGAAGCTGGCCCAGGGCGTTGGCAAGGTGAAGGAAGCCGCCGCCAAGGCGCTGACTACTCGTGACGCCAAGCCAGTTGTGGTCGCCGCGAAAAAGCCGGCCGCCAAGCCAGCGGCTAAACCTGCCGCCAAGGCCGCCGCGAAACCAGCAACCAAACCGGCTGCCAAGGCTGCTGCTAAACCTGCCGCCAAGCCGGCAGCAAAACCCTCTGTCAAACCAGCACCGGCCAAGACTGCCGCAGCCAAACCTGCTGCGAAGCCAGCAGCCAAGCCTGTCGCCGCCAAGCCCGCTGCAGCCAAGCCAGCGGCTAAGCCAGCTGCCAAGGCCGGCGCGAAACCAGCCGTCAAGCCCGCTGCCAAACCGGCAGCCAAGGCCGCACCGGCCAGGACTGCTGCAGCCAAGCCAGCTGCAGCAAAGCCAGCCGCCAAACCTGCTGCGACCAAGGCCCCAGTGAAGGCTGCGGCCAAACCGGCAGCCAAGCCAACTGCTGCGGCCAAGCCTGCTGCATCTTCGGCAGCCAAGCCTGCTGCCGCCAAACCTGCGGCCAAGCCCGCAGCGAAGAAGCCAGCCGCCAAACCTGCGACCGCCAAGCCAGCTACCAAGCCAGCCGCCGCCAAACCCGCTGCACCAGCCGCCAAGCCAGCCGCGGCAGCTCCAACCCCAGCGGCTTCGCCGGCTCCCGCCGCGACAAGCGCTCCGGCTGCTGCTCCAGCGACCCCGGCCGCCAGCACCCCCTCCAGCGCTTCCTAAGCGCTAGCCACCGCGGCGCTCAGCACCTGCAGTGCGCCGCGGTCGGTGGTTCCGGCCGCCAGTCCTTCCAGCCAGTCGTCCAGGCTCCCGGCCTGGTCTGCGGGCCAGTCCCGTACCTGCTCCTGCAAGCGCAACAGCAACCGGCGCTCGGCTTCCAGTTCCAGTGACTTGAGCTGCTCGCGCAGCGTGCCCAGGTCGGTATCGGTGTTTGCCGCCGTGCGCCAATCAATGCGCAACGCCCGCAGGGGGCGGATCACGTCTCGCTGCCATGGCCCGGCCAGCGCCATGAGCCGCGCCAGGCGCTGGCCATCGCACTTCACGCCGCGCCAGCCAAGCCAGGCGCCGCAGAGCAGCAGGCAGACATCGGCGCCGTCGTCCTGCAAGCGCAGGCAGGCTTCCTGCACGCCGGGCAGGGCATAGGTCTTGAGGGAAAAACTCCACAGGTCCGAGGACATAGTGCTACTCGCGCCAGTTGCGAGCGAAGCTGGTAGACTCCGCCGCCATTATGATTCGACTTCAGAACCTGACTTTACAGCGTGGTCCGCAACGTCTGCTAGAAGACGCCGAGCTGACCCTGCACGCCGGCCAGAAAGCCGGCCTGATCGGTGCCAATGGTGCCGGAAAATCCAGCCTGTTCGCCTTGCTGCGCGGTGAGCTGCATCCGGACTCGGGTGACTGCTTCCTGCCCGCCGATTGGCGCATCGCCCACATGCGCCAGGAGGTCGATACCCTCGAGCGCCTGGCCGTGGACTATGTGCTCGATGGCGACCTGCGCCTGCGAGAGGTGCAGCGCGACCTGGCCGCCGCCGAAGCGGCCCAGGACGGTGCCGCCCAGGCCCGCCTGCACGCCGAGCTCGACAGCGCCGATGGCTATACCGCCGATGCCCGGGCGCGCAAGCTGCTGGCCGGGCTGGGGTTCACCAACGAGCAGATGGATCGCCAGGTCGGCGACTTCTCCGGGGGCTGGCGGATGCGCCTGAACCTGGCCCAGGCCCTGATGTGCCCATCGGATCTGTTGCTGCTCGACGAGCCCACCAACCACCTGGACCTGGACGCGATCCTCTGGCTGGAAGACTGGCTCAAGGGGTATCCCGGTACCTTGCTGCTGATTTCCCACGACCGCGATTTCCTCGATGCCGTGGTCGACCATGTAGCCCATGTCGAGCAGCGCAAGCTCACCCTCTATCGCGGTGGCTACAGTGCCTTCGAGCGTGCCCGGGCCGAGCGCCTGGCCCAGCAGCAGCAAGCCTACGAGAAGCAGCAGGCGCAGCGTGCGCACATGGAGAAGTACATCGCCCGCTTCAAGGCCCAGGCCACCAAGGCCCGCCAGGCCCAGAGCCGGATCAAGGCCCTGGAGCGCATGGAAGAGCTGTCGGCGGCCCACGTCGATTCGCCTTTCGACTTCGTGTTCCGTGAGTCGCAGAAGATCTCCAGTCCACTGCTCGACCTGTCCGATGCTCGTCTGGGCTATGGCGACAAGACGGTGTTGGAGAAGGTCAAGCTGCAGCTCACTCCGGGAGCGCGGATCGGCCTGCTGGGCCCTAACGGTGCTGGCAAGTCGACCCTGATCAAGAACCTCTCCGGCGAGCTGGCGCCGCTGGCCGGGCGCCTGACCCGGGGCGAGAACACCGTGGTCGGCTATTTCGCCCAGCACCAGCTGGACTCCCTGGATTCCAAGGCCAGCCCGCTGCTGCACTTGCAGCGCCTGGCGCCCACCGAGCGTGAGCAGACCCTGCGCGACTTCCTCGGCGGGTTCGACTTCCGGGGGGCACGTATCGACGAGCCGGTGCTGAATTTCTCCGGTGGCGAAAAGGCCCGGCTGGCCCTGGCACTGATCGCCTGGGATCGCCCCAACTTGCTGCTGCTCGACGAACCGACCAACCACCTGGACTTGGAGATGCGCCTGGCCCTGACCATGGCCCTGCAAGAGTTCAGCGGTGCGGTACTGGTGGTCTCCCACGATCGCCACCTGCTCAAGAGCACCACCGACAACTTCCTGCTGGTGGCCGACGGCAAGGTCGAGGAGTTCGACGGCGACCTGGATGACTACGCCCGCTGGCTGGTGGACTACCGCCTGCGCAGCGCGCCAGCCAGCAGTGCGCCGGTGAACGCCGACAAGACCGACAAGAAGGCCCAGCGCCAGGCCGCCGCGGCCCTGCGCCAGCAACTGGCACCGCACAAGCGCGAGGCCGAGAAGCTCGAGGCCGAGCTGGGCAAGGTCCATGCTCGCCTCGCGCAGATCGAGGCCAGCCTTGGTGACAGCGAGCTGTATGAAGCGGCCCGCAAGGATGAGCTGCGCGACCTGCTGGCCGAGCAGGCCAGGCTCAAGATCCGCGAATCCGAGCTGGAAGAAGCCTGGATGCAAGCCCTGGAACTGCTGGAGAGCATGCAGGCGGAGCTGGAGGCGTTGTCCTGATGGAGACCCTGCAACTGCCGTTGCCGGCGCAGTGGATCGGCCCGTTGTGGCTTGGCGTGCAGATCCTGCTGATCCTCCTGGCGGGCTACCTGGCCCAGCGTTTCGTGGCCCGTGGCCTGACCCGCCTGGGCCAGCGCTATCCATTCCCGCCGCAGTTGCTGATGCCCCTGCGTGGGGGGCTGCGCTGGCTGATCATGGGCAGCGCGGTGATCTTCGTGCTGGAGCGCCTGGGCGTATCGGCCACGGTATTGTGGACCGCCCTGTCCGGTTTCGTCGCGGTGGCGGCCGTGGCGTTCTTCGCTATGTGGAGCGTGCTCTCCAACCTGCTGTGCGCGATTTTGATCTTCACCGTCGGCCCGTTTCGCCTGGGCGATGTGGTGGAGTTGGTGGATACCCTCGACAAGCCGGGAATCAAGGGCCGGGTGGTGGCCATCAACCTGCTCTACACCACCCTGATCGAACCCGAGGAGGCCGGTACCGGCAGCGCCATGGTGCAGGTGCCCAACAGCCTGTTCTTCCAGCGCTCGGTGCGCCGTTGGCGTGGCACTGATGTGCTGCCTGTGGGGCTCGACGAGACGTAGCCGGCAATAGCCCGTTCGCTGTGGCCGTTGCCGAAGTCCGCGAGCAGCAGCGGCTCTTGGCCAGGCCCGCATCACTTCCCGATAAAAAAACATGGTCAGCGACGGATCGGAGGATTAGCTTAGGCAGTCACGTCCAATTCGATCCGAGGTGTGCGATGGTGCTTGAGACATGGCTGGCGTTCTTCGCCGCCAGTTGGGTGATCAGTCTTTCTCCGGGAGCCGGCGCGATCGCGTCCATGTCCTGTGGCCTGCAATACGGCTTCTGGCGTGGTTACTGGAACGCCCTGGGACTGCAACTGGGCCTGGCCATGCAGATCGCCATCGTCGCCGCGGGTGTCGGCGCGATCCTGGCGGCTTCCGCCACGGCCTTCTATGCCATCAAGTGGTTCGGCGTGGCCTACCTGGTGTACCTGGCGGTCAAGCAATGGCGCTCCGTACCCAGCGATCTTGGCGACGACGCGGCCATCCGGCCGATCGGCAAGCCCCTGGCCCTGGTGTTCCGCGGGTTCCTGGTGAACATCAGCAACCCCAAGGCGCTGGTGTTCATGCTGGCGGTACTGCCGCAGTTCATCGACCCCCACGCCCCCCTGCTCAAGCAGTACCTGATCCTCGGCGCCACCATGATCGTCGTCGACCTGATCGTCATGGCCGGCTATACCGGGCTGGCTTCCAAGGTCCTGCGCCTGTTGCGCACCCCGGTCCAGCAGCGGCGCATGAACCGTACCTTCGCCGGTCTGTTCCTGGGCGCGGCGGGCTTGTTGGCGACGATCCGCAAGGCTGCGGTCTAGTTGCCCCGGCCATAAAAAAGGCGACCTGCGGGTCGCCTTTTTCATTGCCTGCCTGCTCAGCGCAGGATCACCGGAGCGGTGTCTGCCGGCAGGTTGTTGCGGGTCGGCGCCTGGCCCTGGGGCGCGTAGCCGCCGCGGCCCAGTTGCTCGGCCATCTGCCGGGTGACGTCCTCGCCCAGGGCCTTGGAGACTTCGCGCACCACCCGTGGACGGTTCAGCGAGACACGAATGTCGCGGCTGTTCACCAGCTTGGTGTCCTGGCCTTCGCCCATGGCGGTGAACGCCGAGGTGATCTCGAAGGTGCGGGTGTTGATCAGGCTGAAGTCCGCCACCAGGGTCAGGCCCAGGATCGCCGAGTAGCTGTTGGTTTCAGCAATCTCGTTGATGTCCTGGGTGAAGTCGATATCCGACACCGTGCCGAACAGCACGTAGTCGGCGCCCTTGAAGTTACCGGCCTTGATGCGCTTGATCACGTCGTAGACGTTGGCCTTGGACGCCTCGGTGTGGGGCGAGCCCTGCACCAGCTGGAACATCCCGGACTTGAGGAGCCCGCCCTTGATGTCACCGGTGAACTTGCGCAGCTCGCCCTCCTCGATGTAGCTGGTGCTGGCTTCCAGCTCGTTGTAGCTGGATGAGCCACTGGCGCTGTAGTAGCCCTCGCGGTAGTTCTGCTGGGCCGAGACCACGTGGATGTATTCCTGCACACGTTCCTGGTAGGCCAGGTCCATGACTGCGACTTTGGGGGCCGCCTGCGCACCGAATGCGCAGGCCAGGGCCAGGATGCCGATCCATGCACGCATTGCTTAGCGCTCCGTGGTCTTGCGGATCTCTTTTTCGTCCATCCATTCAGCCAGACCGCTTTCGACGTCGATCAGTTGCAGGCTGAATTTGTAGAAGACGTCCTTGTAGTCGCTGCTGCGCTTGACGATGGAGCTGATGGAGCCCTCGAGGCGGTACTTGGCGGCGATCATGTTGCCGGTCTTGGCCACGCTGGACTTCTTGTACAGGCCGCTCTGGTTCTGCAGCTTGAGCTGGTCGACCTGGCTCTGCATGGCGTTGTTGTCGCTGGCGAAGCGGGCAGTGCCGGACTTCATCAGCTGGGTCTTGATCGACGTGGTGATCTCGCGGGTGTCGATGTACTCGCTGGTCTTGTTCTTCACGTCGTAGACCTGCACCACTGGGCGACCCTGGAGGATGCCGGACTGGGCCAGGGAGCGGGTCATGGATTCGGCGATCATCTGCAGGTCGGTGGAGCCGAACTCGTTGGTCACCAGTTCCACGGCCTTGCTGTCGCCGTAGCTGATGTTCTTGCCGCCCAGGACCGGGGAGTTGTTAGCGCAGCCGCTGGCCAGCAGGGCGGCCACGGCGAGGAAGGAAAAGCGTGCAAACATGGAAGTGCTCTCTTGATCGGGTTCAGGGACGACTTATTGGGTTTTGACTTCCAGGCGGAAGTCGGTGGCCTTGGGTACCGGGGCGATGGCCGGCAGGAAGCTGGCCTGGGAGCCGTACAGGTTGAAGACTTTCCAGCTTTCTTCATCGGCGACCGGGAAGCCGTCGTCGCCCAGCCAGGCAAAGCGGTAGTACATGGCCTTGTTGCTGCGGCTGGTGTTGTTCAGAGCCACCTTGACCGTCAGGAAGCCGTTCTCACGGGCGACCCGCATCGCACCGACGGTGATGTCGTCGAACTTGCCCATCACCACCACCTTGCTGGCGGCGCTGCCGGGGGCGGGAGG
>NZ_JBYSWT010000019.1:0-145835 GCF_058781435.1 Pseudomonas sp. FW507-12TSA | reverse complement strand
CACCCCAGTAGCCCCAGTGCACCAGCTTCACCGGATAGGGACGTTGCGCATTGCGGGCAAATTCATCGACGAAGCAACAGCCAGCGGCGTAGTTTCCCTGCCCCGCCATCCGCGCGAAGCTTTGCAACGACGAGAAGTACAGCATCAGGTCCAAGGGTTCGTTGCCGAAGACCGCGTCCAGGTTCAGCGCCGTTTCCTGCTTGGCCGCCAGCGCCGCCTCGAAGGTCTGTTCATCCATCTGTGCCAGGCTGCGATCGGCCAGCACCAGCGCGGCATGCACCACGCCATGCACGGCGCCGTAGCGCCCGCGGATTTCGCCCAGCGCCGCCTCCAGGGCGGCGCGGTCGCGGCCGTCGGCCTGCAGGTAGAGGGGCGCCGGGCCCAGCGCCGCCAGGCGTGCACACTGATCGGCGATCTCCTGGTCCTCGGCGCGCCGGCCCAGCCATACCACCTGGGCCTGGTACTGGCGGATCAGGTACTCGCTGAACGCCACGCCAATGCCACCGGCGCCGCCGAGAAGCACATACACCCCCGCCTGGCGGAAGGCCGGTTGCGCCGGTGCGGCGAGCTGGCAGGCCAGCAAGCGTTGGCGATAGCCACGGCCCTGGCGATAGGCCAGGGTTTCTCCGGCCACGCCTGGCGTGCGGCCGAGCAGCGCCGGCCAGGGAATCGGGTCTTGCGGCGCCAGGTCCACCAGGTCCAGGCGCCAATTGGGGTATTCCTTGGCCAGGCTACCGATCAGCCCGTGCACACTGGCCTGGAAGGGGTCGCCCAGTTCCTGCGGGCCTAGGCCCAGAGCCTGGCGGGTGACGACGCAAAGGCCTAGCGGCCGCCCGCCGTGCCCCAGCTCAAGCAGGGCCTTGATCAGCAGGAAGGCGGCCTTGGCGGCCCAGGGCTGGCCTGGCGGAACGTGCCAGACCAGATGCTCGAACGGCTCCTGCTGCTGGAGCCAGGACTGCCATGCGCCCTGGCCGTCGGCCGTCAATTGGCGTTGCTCCACCTCGTCGCAGATTTCCACCACCCGGCCCACAGGCCGCGAATCGCTCAGCGTATTGTCCGGCTGCTCGAGGATTGGCTCCCAGGCCGGCATCAGGCTCAGTTCCTGGAGCGGGTCGGTGCCCGTCGCTGCCAGCGGCGATTTATCCGCCGGCGCCCGGCTGCTGAATCCGTTCAATCGCACCATGACTCGTCCCTCGCTGTCTGCCAGATCGATATCGATCCCGCGTTGTTTGCCCCGGTCGTTCGTAGCGGGTCGCAAGATCGCCCATACCTCATGCGGCAGCACTTGCCACTGCTCGAGCTGCTGTAGCGCAAAGGGCAATGCCAGGGCGTCTTGCGCGGCCAGGCCCAGGCTGGCCTGCAGCGCGCCATCGATCAGCGGTGCGGGCAAGCCGACTCCAGGGGGCGTACTAGCGCCGCGCAATCGCGCAAGCACCAGGTCGTCACCCAGCTCCAGGCCCTGCAGCACCTGGAAGCTCGGGCCATAGTCCAAGCCAAGCCGGGCGAAGCGCCCATAGCAGGCGGCACCGTCTAGCTGGCGGCCACACCTCGCACGCAGTTGTTGGAGGTCGATCCGAGGTTGCTCAGGGCTGCTGTCCAGCCGCGCCCGGCCCTGGCTGTACACCAATGGCTCGTCCTGGCCAGCGCTGAAGATCCGATAGGCAACAGTGCCTTCGCCCTGCTCCTGCAGGCCAACATGTACTTGCAGCGGTGAGCGGAGCGCCAGGGGGCGCAGCCAAGCGATTTCCTCAAGCAGCACGGGATGCTCGGCCGGCAAGCCATGGACCTGGGCCATGGCCGCGCGTGCCCATTCCAACTGCATCGCCGCGGGCACCAACGGCTGCCCCGCGACCTGGTGATCGCGCAAGAAGAACTCGTCGCCCGTCAGGGTCGTGGAGAAACGCTGTTCACCTGCCAGCGAGCCGCTGTACTGGAACAGGGGCTGCAACGAGCTCTGCAACGCTGGAGGCAGCGGCCCGGGCTCGTCGCGCTCATCCGGGGGCTGCTCGATCCAGTAGCGCTCCCGGGCGAACGGATAGGTCGGCAGGGCAATACGATCCCCGGGCTGCTCGGCGTAGAGCGACCGCCAGTCGATCTGCGTGCCTTCGACCCACTCCCTGCCCAGCTCCAGCAAGTCCAGCCCGTCGGCCCCAGACAAAGCCTTGGCCGGGTCGACATTCCCCGTGCGCGCAAGAGACTTGCGAACATCGCCCACCACTGCCTGTTCGAGCGGCTGACCTTCGATGAAAGCTGCCAGTGTCGCGATGACCTGCCCAGGCGCGGTGGCGACAAAGGCCAGGCGTTGCTCCAGGGGCGCTCGCCCCACCTGGAGCGTATGGGCCAGGGCCGGCCAGTCCACATCCGTAGTGTTCTCGAGGAACGCCTTGAGCCGTGCGGCGCAGCTCTTGAGCTGCGCGGGGCGTTTGGCCGACAGCACGATCAGCAGCGGGTGCTGCTCATCCAGTTCCACGCTGGGGCGCCGGGCCTGTGGCCGGCGATACTCCTCGAGCACCAGGTGGGCATTGGTGCCGCTGATGCCGAACGAGCTGACCGCCGCGCGCAATGGCGCCCCGCTGCTAGGCGCCCAGGGTTGGCCCGAGGTACAGACGAAGAACGGCGACTGTTCCAGCTTGAGGTCGAAATGCTCGTTGGGGCTGCTGTAGTTCAGGGTCGGCACCAGTTGCCGATGGCGCATCTGCAACAGCACCTTGTGCACACCGGCCACACCAGCGGCGGCCGAAGTGTGGCCGATGTTGCTCTTGACCGAGCCCAGCCCGCAGAAACCCAGCGCACTGGTGCCCTCGCGAAATACCGTGGACAGGGCATTGAGTTCGATCGGGTCGCCCAGCTTGGTACCCGTGCCGTGCATTTCCACGTAGCTAATGCTGGCCGGATCGATGCCGTGGCGCTGGTAGACTTCGCGCAACAGCGCGGCCTGGCTGTCCTGGTTGGGCGCGGTCAAGCCATTGCTCCGGCCGTCCTGGTTGATCCCGGAGCCGATGATCAGCCCGTGGATCGGATCGCCGTCGCGCTCGGCATCCGCGAGCCGCTTGAGTACCAGCGCGCCCACGCCCTCCCCTGGCACGAAGCCGTCGGCCTGGTTATCCAGGGTCCGGCATTTGCCCCTGGGTGAAAGGACTCCGGCCGCGCACATGCAGACGTACAGCTCCGGCATCAGGTACAACGCCACTCCACCAGCCAGCGCCAGGTCCACTTCGCCGTTGCGCAAGGCCTGGCAGGCCAGGTGCATGGCCACCAGCGACGACGAACAGGCGGTATCCACCGGAATCGCCGGGCCCTTGAGGTTGAGGAAGTAGGCGATGCGGGCCGCGGCGATCGCCGGGCTGCTGCCGATCATGTCCACCAGGCCCAGGCGCTGCTGGACCAGGCTGCCGTACTCGCTGCCGCTGATGCCCAGGTACACGCCGCAACGCGACTCGCTCAGTTCCCGCGGCGCTCGCCCGGCATCCTCGAAAGCCCGGTAGCCCTCTTCCAGGAACAGGCGCTGCTGCGGATCCATCCGTTGCGCCTCGCTGGGGGCGATATTGAAGAACAGCGGATCGAAGCATTCGATGGCCTCCAGGCTGCCCAGCCACTTGCTGTAGGCCTTGCCCGGCGAAGGTATGGCCGGGTCGAAATAGGCATCGACGTCCCAGCGCGTAGCTGGAATCTCGCCCACGCAGTCGCGGCCGTCCACCAGGTTGCGCCAATAGGCCTCCAGCGAGTCGGCCCCGGGGTAGCGGCCGGACATGCCGACGATGGCGATGGCTGCCTGCTCTGGGCAGGCCTGGGGCGATGGCCTGGCGAGCTGTTCGCTGGCGCCAGGCGTGGCGGTGGTTTCGTCCTGCGGCGATCGTGGGTCCATGGATCGACTCCTTCAGTTGTCTGGCAAACCATCCATTGTTCGCGGCCCACCCATGGGCCCAGGTCCTTACTGGACCCATTCGTACTCGCGGTGGAATTCCTTGATTTCCCGCAGAACCAGCTGTGGTCGATCCGCACGCGGCAACTGCGGACGTACGCTGCAAGCGTCGTCGATCCGCACGTTGCGGGTGCCAAAGCGCACCTGCGTGTTGCTCTGCAACAGCCCTTCGTACTCGCTCATCGACAGCCGGTAACGGTTATCGAGCTGGCGTTCGATCTCCTGGGCCCGCAGTTGCACCTGACCTTGGTGGCGCACTACGCCGCTGTAGAACTCCGAACAGCAGCCCGAGCCATAGGAGAAGCAACCGATGCGCCCAGGCGATTCGAAGCGGCCATTGGCGATGGTGCTGGCCAGCGATAGCAGCACGGTGCCGCCCATGATGTTGCCGACCCGCTGGCAATAGCTGAGCCCCGGCGTCACCCGGCGCTGGAAATCGGCCTCGATGTCCGCCGGCGCGGCCCGGACCTGCTTGCGCATCATGGTGCGATGCGCGCCCTTGATCATCCCACCGAAGGGCGTATGGAACGCCAGGTAGCGAAACGAGCCGACATAGTCGACGTCGCCGACGCGCTTCTGGTACTCCAGGAATGCGTTCTCGCAGCAGTCCAGGTAGGACAGCAACGACAGGTCGGAGTCGCCGGCCTCGGTATCCGGGGTTGGCCGGCAGGTGTCCATCACTTCATAGCCGTAGTAGCCGTTGGCGCCGACGTCGATGTCGAAGACCCGCGGCTGGTCGCTGACCAGCATCGCCACGGCGCCGGCGCCGGTGCTGGGCTCGGCGAACGACCAGTCCTCGGTGAGGGCGCTGCCGCCGGTGGTCATGTGCCGGGCCAGGTCGGTGGAGATCACCAGCGCCTTGGCCCCCGGCGAGACCTGGGCCAGGATGAAGTTCACCGCCATCTGCAAGCCCGCGGTGCCCGAATAGCAGGCCTGCTTGAGCTCGAACAACCGGCAGTTGCGGTTCAGTCCCAGGTGGTGATGGACATAGGTGCTCAGCGACTTGCCGAAATCGATCCCCGACTCCGAACAAGTGATCAGCAACTCGATCCGGGCCTTCTCCTCGGCCGACAACGCCTCCACCAAAGGGCGTGCTGCGTTCACCGCATAGGTCACCGGGTCCTCGTCCAGCAGCGCGACGGTCTTTTCCTTCATCAGCAGATTATTGAAGCGCGCCGTATCCAGCTGGCGGTGCGCGGCCAGTTCGGCAACGTCCAGGCAGGCCCGACCGCCGAATACGTTCATCGCTTCGATTCCTACGGATAACATTGGCTTTCTCCTTGGTTGTTCATCGCTCATGACGCGTCAGGCACAACGCGGTGTTGATGCCGCCAAAACCCATGCTCAGGGTCAGGGCGTGCTCTATCGGGTGCGGCCTGGCCACATCACGGATCCAGTCGAAGGACGGGTCGATCGGCGTGTCCAGGTTGCGGCTCGGGTGCAGGTACCCTTCGCGCATCTGCACCAGCGTGGCGATTACCTCCACGGTGCCGGCGGCGGTGAGCCCATGGCCGAGCAGCGACTTGCTGGTGTTGAGGCGCACGTGGCCCAGGCCGCTGTCGCGCAGGGCAGCCAGCTCCACCACATCGCCCAGGGGCGAGCCGGTCCCGTGGGGGTTTACATAGTCGATCTGCCCCGGGGCCAGGCCCGCGCGCTCCAAAGCCTGGGCGATGGCGCGCATCTCGCCCTCGCGCGATGGGTCGGGATTGCGGTTGGCATCCATGGTCCAGCCCCAGCCGGACAACTCCGCATAGGGCCGGACGGTACTGCGCGTGGGGTCGGCCATGCGCTCCACCACCACCGCGCCGCAACACTCGCCATAGATGAAACCATCGCGGTCGCGGTCGAATGGCCGGGCCGCCTGCATCGGCGCATCGGCATACCGCTCGGAGCCCATGGCCCCCAACGAACGCAACGCCTGGCACTCCCAATGCGACAGATCCATCAGGGCGCCCAGCGCGATCGCCACATCCACCTGCCCCGACTGCACCGCCTGTAGCGCCTGGATCACCGCGACCTGGCCGCTGGCCGAGGCGCCGCCCACGGTGCAGGCCATGCCCTGGATGCCGAACTGCTGGGTACACAACCCGCACAGGTCGCTGTCCATGAACTCGACGCCATGACCCGGCCGCACGAAGGCCTCGCGCCCGGTATAGCGTTCATGGAGCTGGGCCAGTTCACGTTGCTGCAGGTTGCAGCCGCCGACGACCAGGCCGATGCGCTGCGGGTCCACGTCCTCCAGGCGGGCGTCCTGCCAGGCTTCATGCAAGGCCACCAGGGCCGCCTCGGCAGTCAGCGACAACTGCCGGAACAGCCGTGGCGAACGCTCCGGCGGCAGTTGCAGGGGGCCGAGTTCGGCGCCCAGAAAACGGCTTTGCCCCTGGCGCCCGGGGCGTTGCAGCACGCCGAAAGCGGCGTCGCCGGCCAGCAGTGCGCGGGTAAAGGCCTCCCGGCCCTGGCCAATGGCGGAAACGATACCGACACCGGTGATCGCAACGGGTAGTGGTCGAGTGGCAAGCATGTTGGCACCAGGATTGTCGATTCGGGCGAAGGCAACGGGCCGGCCCATGGCTGCATGGATGGCTACAACGCCTGGATCTCGTCGAGGGCGAAGTAGCCGTTGTGGCCCTGCAGGTGAACCGCCGCCCGGTGGCCCAGCAACACCAAGGCGGTGCTGCGGGTCAGCTGGTCGCCGTCGACCCGTAGCGAGCGCACCCGAGTGCCGGCGGGATGCCGGGCATTCCACTGGGCGACCTGCTCGATGGCGCTGTGCAGCGCCGCTTCTCGAGGTCCAGGCGCTGCGCCCCCCGGCGAAACCGCAACGCCAGGCGCAGGCGGGCGGCTGCCAGCGCGGATCTTCTCCACCAGCTTGGTCAACACCTCGCCATGGCCGACCTCTTCGAATTGCACCTCGCCCAGGGCCAGCAGGTATTGGATGCTCTCGCACCATTGCACTGGATGGGTCAGTTGCCGGACCAGGTTGTCGGCGATCGCTTCCTGGCTATACGGCTGGGCCGAAACGTTGGCGATGACCGGCTTGTTCGGCGGCGCCAGTTCCAGGCCTTGGAGATACGCGCGAAATACATCGGCGATCGGCTGCATGTAGCGCGAGTGGAAGGCGCCACTGGTATTGAGCGAATACAGCATGCCGCCCGCTGCCTCGACCGCGCTTTCCAAGCGCGCCAGTTCGGCCTTGGGCCCGGCGATCACGCTCTGCAAAGGGGCGTTGTGAATCGCCAGGTCGACACCATCGGCCTGTTGCGCCTGCAAAAGCTCCACCAGCGCGTGGCGCCGCAGGTTCATGATCGCGGCCATGCCCCCCTCCCCGCCACTGACCTGGCTCATCAGCTCGGCGCGGCGCTGGACCAGGCGCAAGCCCTCTGCGAAATCGAAGCACTGCGCGGCCAGCAGGGCGTTGAATTCACCCAGGCTGTGGCCGGCGAAACCATCCGCCTGGGCGCCATCGCGCAGCCGCTGGAAATAGGCCAGGGCGTTGACCACATAGATCGCCGGCTGGGTGTAGCGGGTCTGGTCCAGCAGGCCATCCGGGTCATCGAGGCACAGGGCCTTGATCGAATAACCGAGTATGTCGCTGGCCGCTTCGGTCAGCTGGGGGAACTCATCGAACAGCTGGCCACCCATGCCGCGCTGCTGCGAACCCTGGCCGGGAAAGATGAACACCTTCATTGGCACCTCCGTTGTGCATTGCCCCTGGCGGCGCGCCAGACCTGGCGCGCGCCCTGCCCGGTCCATCCGTGCTACACCGCCCGCGCCTCGAGCCGGGTGTGGATCAGGTCCGCCAGTTCGCCGATATTGCCCGGGCCGAACAGCTCCACCCGAGGAATGCTCAAAGACAGCGACTCCAGCACCAGCATCACGATTTCCGCGCGATCCACCGAGTTCGCGCCCAGGTCACGCAAGCGGTCGCCGCGGGTGAACGCATGGTTGGCAAGGGTGGGAATCACTTGCCGGACGTGACGGACGATCAATTCGAATACCTGTTCTCTGGTCATGCTTGTGCCTCGCTATTGAAGGAATATCGCACCGGGCAACGGCTAATCAGTTGCCGAACAGTGCCTTGATACGCTCCCGCACTTCGGGGTGATGAAAGGTTTGCTCGTGCATCTGCACCTCGCGGGCCGTGATTGCGGGCAACCGCGCGCGCAGGCCAGAGGTCAGATGCTCCTTGAGTAGCACCAGTGAATGCCGGGGTTTCTCGGCCAGTTGCGCCGCCAGTTCATGGGCGTGGGCCAGTACGTTCGCCCGTGGCAACACCGGGAACGGGATGCCGCGGCCTGCCAGTTCGTCGCCGCGATAGTTCGCGGCGGTCATCAGCAGTTCCTGGGCCAGCGCCAGGCCGAGCTTTTCCTGCAGTACCAGGGTCGAGCCGAACCCCGGGGTGAAGCCGTAACGCATGAAGTTCGCCGCATACACGCTCTCGCGGCTGAGCACCGCCAGGTCGGCGAACAGGCCGAACACCAGCCCGCCACCAATCGCATGCCCCTGCATGGCCGCCACCACCGGGATCTCGCAGTTCAAGGGCAGTTCGTAGATCGGATAGTCGGTGTACTGACCGCCCCCTGCGGCCAGTTCGAGCAGCATTTCCTGGGTGCCGCCGGTGCAGAAGTAGGTGTCGTAGCCGGTCAGGACCACCACCTTCCACGCCGGATTGCTACGCACCGTCTCGAAGGTACGGATCAGTGCCTGGGCCAGGCCAGTGGAGAATCCGTTCTTGTGGACGCGATCGGTCATGGTGACCTGCACGATCGCTGGCGTTACCTGTTCGAGCTGTACCAGATCGTCGCTCATCTCACACCTGCTCCCAGGGGAACGCTCCCGTGTCGACGTAACGCACGATGTTCGAAAGGTTCTGCGGATCGCTGAACACCTGCCGGTTGGCCGCCAGCGCGGCGTCGCGATCGAGTCGTGGGGCGCCGCACAGCGAACCACGAAATTGCTTGTAGCGCGCCACCCCCGGCCGGGACAGGCGCCGCAAGCGCAACAGGTGCTTGCGCAGCAGGTTGTCGCCATCGGCCTCGCAGGCATCCACCAGGCCCCAGGACAGGGCCTGGTCGACGCCTATCGCGCTGGTCATCAAGGTCATGTAGTGGGCGCGCTGCGGGCCGATGCGGCGCTCCAGGAACGGCAATACGCAGGCCGGCATCAACCCGAACAGCAACTCCGAAAGGCTGAACGAGGCGCTCTGGTCGGCGATCACGATATCGCTGGCGGCGACGAACCCGACGCCGCCGGCATTGACTTTGCCGCGCACGTAGGACAGCACCACGAACGGCCCGGTCGCCAGGCGCAGCCATAGGTCGTAGAGGGTGGCCGGATCGAGCACGCTGGAACTGGCCTGGGGGTCGTTGGCCAGCTTGCGTACCAGCGCGAAGTCCATGCCGAAGCAGAACACCTGCGGCAGCCCTTCGAGCACCAGTACCGTCACGCGCTCATCCAGTCGTTCCAGCAGGTCGGCCAGCTCGGCGACCAGGCGATCGTCGATGGTGTTGTTGGCCTCGGGCCGATACAGCTGCACGAAGCAGATGTTGTCCTCGTGGCGCACACGCAGGGTGTGGTATCCGGTTTCGATCATTGCCGCCTCCACTGCGGGCTATCGCCATATCCATGGCGGGTGCGGGATGAAAATGCAGTCAAGCACAGGAATCCGCACACGGATTTTTCCTCCCGCTCTCTGGTGCTGGATGAACATGCATGGCGATAGCCTGCTCCAAGTGATCGGGCGCATTTAGCGGCGCGGGTTCTTCTACGATACCCGGCGCATTCGACTCGAGCTGAGCGGCCACCAAGGTGACGATGCCGGCCAGGGTTGGATGCTTGTAGACCGCGGTCGCACCGATGGCCAGCCCGTAGCGCCTGTTGATCTCGCGACTCCACTCCACGGCGATGATCGAATCCATGCCCATCGAGGCGAAGGGCTTGTCCGCCTGGATTCGTTCCACGTCGATGCCCAGCGCCCGGGCAAGGCTCTCGGACAGCTCACGCTCCAGCGAGTAGCGGTCAAACCCGGGTACCTGCTGGTTCTGCTGTACCGGCGGGACGGCAACCGATACCGGCTCGGTAACGGCTTGTAGCGTTGCGGACCGCAGCTCGACGGCGACGACTGCCGAGTCTTCCGGTTCGGCAATCACCCGCAGTGGCCGCAGCTGCGGGGTGGAAACATGTTGCGCCGACGGTGCGACCTCGGGTGCGATGCTGTCCAGGGCTTCCAGGTCTTGCTCCAGGGAGCGCAACTTGAGACGGCCGGGTCTGGCATCGGTTGCCGCGGCTGGCTGGCTGGCGCTGACCTGCACCAGCGTGGCGGGCGGTGCCGGGGGGACGGCCCGGACTGACGCCAGTTGCGCCTGAGCAGCGGCCTGCCGGGCCTCTTGCTCCTTGCCAGACGGCCAATAGCGCTCTTTCTCGAAGGGATAGGTCGGCAACGCGACCCGGCCCGGCCGCTGTCCCTGGAACAATCGCGCCCAGTCCAGCTCGATCCCCCCTACATACAGTTGCGCCAGTGACAGCAGCGCACCGCGGAGCACCTCGGGATTGGCCGGCGCGCGGCACTCTTGCAAGCACCGGTCGGCCACGGCCTGGGCCTTGGTGGAGGCTTCCCGGGTACCGTCGACGATCCCGCTGTAGCCGTCGACCAGTTTGCCAACATCCAACCAATGCGCCAGCTGCGTGCGCAGTGCATACACGTCGCTGGTGACCCAGGCCAGGCGCTGTTCGAGGTGGCGCCGGCCCAACAACAAGGTGTGGCTCATGGCACCTGGCTCGACGGGCTCATACTGCAGGTGGGCGAGCAAGTTCTTCGCCTGCTGCCGTAGTTGCGCAATGGTCCTGGCCGACAACACCACCAGATGCAGCGGGCTGGCCGATGGCCGCACCGGCCGCTCGGGCGCTTCGGCGATCACCGCGTGGGCGTTGGTACCGCTGAAACCGAATGAACTGACGGCCGCCAGCCGCTCCCCGGCCACCGGCCGGTGCCACTGTTCGGTGCGGGTGGGGACATGGAACGGACCGTGGGAAAAATCGATGTGCGGATTGGCACTGACGAAATGCGCCGACGCCGGGATTTGCCGGTGCCGCAACGCCAGCAGGACCTTGAGTACTCCGGCGATGCCGGCCGCTGTGGCCGTGTGCCCCACCGTGCTCTTGATCGAGCCAAGGGCACAAGGTGCGCCACTATGACCGACTTGGGCGAAGGCATCGGCCAGGGCCCTGGCCTCTATCGGGTCACCCAGAACCGTCGCGGTACCGTGGGCCTCCACCAGGCCGATGTGCTCGACCTCGATACCGTGGCGCCGGTAGACCTCCAGTTCCAGCCGGGTCTGGGCAGTGGCATTGGGCGCCGTGATGCCGTTGCTCGCGCCATCCTGGTTGACTCCCGTGCCGCGGATCACGCCATGGATCACATCGCCATCGGCCAGGGCCTGGGACAGGCGCTTGAGCACGACTGCACCGACGCCCTCCCCCGGGACGAAACCATCGGCCTTGGCATCGAAGGCATAGGCACAACCGCTGGGCGAGAGCATGCCGGCGTGCTGGGCCTGGAGATGGAACAACTCGGTGCTCTGCACGAACACGCCACCGGCCAAGGCCAAGTCGGCATCCCCGGTGCGCAGCCCCTGGCAGGCCTGGTGCAGCGCCACCAGCGAGCTGGAGCAGGCGGTATCGATCGCCACAGCCGGGCCCTGCAGGTTGAGGTGATAGGCGATGCGCGCCGGAATCACCGAACCGGCATTGCCCCAGAACGCCTGCGCCGGCGCGTCGCTCTCCAGCAGCCGCTGGTAATCGCCCGCCGCGCAGCCCACATAGACCCCGCAGCGCAAGCCTTCGCCGCTAGCACCCGCATACCCGGCGTCTTCCAAGGCGCGCCAGGCCTCTTCGAGGAACAGGCGCTGCTGCGGGTCCATGACCTTGGCCTCGCGCCCGGAGATATTGAAGAACAGCGGATCGAAGCAATCGATATCGTGCAGGAAACCGCCACGCCGGCAATAAGGCGCATAGGCGGGAAAATGTCGCGACAAGTCCCAGCGCGTCACGTCCTCCAGCAGGTCCTGGCCCTGGACGAGGACCTGCCAGAGGTCGTCCAGGCTGTCGGCGCCGGCGAACCGGCCGCTCATGCCGATTACCGCGATCGGCTCCGGGCGGCCCGGGTCACTGGCAAGCTGCGGTGCAGGCTCCGGCACGACTGTCATTTGCGGTACCCGGACCACCACCTTGCCGATGTTGCGCCGGTCAGCCAGCCAGCGGTAGGCGTCCTGCACCTCGCTGAAATCGAAGACCCGGCTCAAGGTAGGCCGGATTACCCCGGCCTCCAGCAGCCTGGTCATTTCATCGGCCAACTCTTGCAGCAGCACCGGGTTGTCCCGGGTTTGCTTGCGCAGGTCGATACTGATGAACGACTGGTTGTCGTTGAGCCGCGACAGGTCGATGCTGCGGGCCGATTTCAATGCGGTCATCGCCAGTTCGACATAACGCCCGCCAGGGGCCAGGCAATTGAAGCCTTTCTGCAGTGCATCGTCGGCCAGGGTATTGATCACCACGTCCACGCCCTGGCCGTGGGTCAGCCGCGATATCGCTTGCGCGAAGTCCTCCTCGCGATAATTGATCCGGTGGGCGACTCCCAGCCCGGCCAGGTAGTCGAGTTTTTCCTGGGAGCCGGCGGTGGCGTAGACCTGCGCCCCCGCATGCTGCGCCAGTTGTACGGCGAGCAACCCGGTGCCGCCGGTGGCGGTCTGGATCAGTACCCGCTCGCCGGGCTTGACCTGGGCCCGGGCAAAGCTGGCGATCATGGTCAAGGCCACCACCGGCAGCGCGCAGGCTTCCTCGAACGACAGCCCCTGCGGCAAGGCGAACACCCGGTCCTGGGAGCAGGTCATGACGCTGGCGTGGGCCCCCAAGGCTTCGCCAGCCAAGGCGAACACCGCATCGCCGAGCGCAATCCGCGACACCTCTCCCCCCACCTCCAGCACCACGCCGCTGGCCTCGAAACCCGGGGTGAAGGGATATGGCGGCTGGGTGGGATACAGGCCGCTGACGCACAACAGGTCGCCGAAGTTCAGGGCGAAGGCGCGTACCGCGATCCGCACTTCGTCCGGCCCCAACGGCAGCAAGGGCGCTTCGATAGGTTGCAGCTCATCGATCCGCCCCGGGCCCTCGATTCGCAATTGCCGGCACACCTGTGGCACTTGCTCCACCACCTCGGCTAATGGCAGTACCTCGGCCCGCGCAGGCTCGGCGCTGGCCAGTGCGCGCCGGCGGCTGGGCTCGGTTACGGCCACTGCCGGCACCGGCCGCCTGGCGGCAGGCGCCTCGGCACGGCTGGTTTGTTGTTCCAGGGACGGGTACGTGCGCTGGATATGCTCGGCCAGCGCCCTGAGCGACGGAAAATCGAACAGTGCCGTGACCGGCAGGCGCAGGCCGAGCTTCTGGTTGAGCGCGTTGATCAAGGTGATGCCGGTGATCGAGTCCACACCGTAGTTGGCAAAGGCCTGGTCCTCCTGCACCCGGGCGCGGTCGAGTTTCAGCACTTCCAACAGCGCCTCGTGGATCGCCTGGCGCACCGGCATCCCGCGCTCTTGCGCCAAGTCCGTTGGCTGCGAGCTCGGCGCCGGGCTTGCTGGGCAAGTTTCCCGGGCAGCACTGTCGCCGCTCTCATGCCCTGCTTGCCGCGCTGCCTCGCCCTGGAACTCGATCACCCCATCGCTGATGCCGGTGACGATTTGCTGGCCCAGGCCATGGGCCGCTGCCGCCGGCTGGTTCAGCGAGCCATAACCCTCGAGCTCCAGCACCTGCCGCCAGGTCGATGGCGCCAATGCCGGGGTTCCGGGAACCCGCAGCGCAACGTCGGTCGCCATTCGCCAACCATCGAGCAAGCCGAAGGTCAGGTGGGTGAACAGGCTGGCCTGGGTCAGTTCGTTGAGCAACAGCAGGCCATTGCCCCGCAGCAGGCTCTTGACGTGCCGCAGGGTGCGGCGGATGTCTTGCGTCGCATGCAGGACATTGGCCGCTACCACCACGTCGTAGTGCCCGGGTTCGAAACCCTGGCTGCGTGGATCGCGTTCTATGTCCAGGTTGCCGGTACGCAGGTACGACGCCTGCTCCCCGTACTGCTCGCGCCCATGGGCCAGGAATGCCTCTGACACATCGGTGTAGCAGTACTCGTCGATCGCCTGCGCATAGGGCGCCAAGTGCTGGAACAGCCGCTCGCTGGTGCCGCCGGTTCCCGCGCCGATCTCGATGATCCGCAACCGTGTTTGGGGATCAGCGGCCAGGCGCTGTGTCACATAGGCCAGCAGCTGTTCCGCCAGCACGGCGTTGAAGTAGTCGGCCAGTGGATGGCCGCGATAGATACCCTGCACCCGCTCCACGCTGCCGCCCGGGAACAGCACTGCGGTGGCCGCGCACTCTGCGCGCAGTATCCCGGGCAACGCCGGCAGCACGTCATCGAGCAGGCGGATCTGGTTGTGCACCACGGCCTGCTCGGGGCCTTGCAGCAGGCGCTCGCGGTCGGCCTCCCATTGTCGCCAGGCGCCAGGCCAGTCCGTCGCCGCCTGCGCCTGGCCACTGGCGTCCAGCAGGCGCAGGGCATCCTCGCGCCAACCGACGTAGGCCGAAGCCAGGCCTGCAGGGCCATGCTCCCAGCCCTGATGGGCCAGCAGATTACGTAGCAGCTGCGCCAGGGCGCGCTCCAGTTCGGCCAGCACCGGAGCCGCCCGCTGCGGCAGGCCAAGCGAGGCGTCGCCATTCAAGATCACCGGGGCCACCGACGCGTTGATCTGCAACTGGCGATCATCCGCCACTGCCCATTGGCTCGCGGCTTGCGCATGCCGGGCCTTGAAGAACGCCAGCTGTGGCAGTGGGCTGGCCAGCAGGCGCTCCAGCAGCGCCATGGCCTGTGGTGCTTCGATCGAGCCGATCCCGGCCGCCTCCATGCGCTGCCGATAGCTGGCCTTGGCCACTATGCCGACACTGCCCCAATAGCCCCAGTTTATGATCTTCACCGGGTATGGCCGCTCCCGCAGGCCCAGGGCAAAAGCATCGGCGTAGCAGCAACCGGCGGCGTAGTTGGCCTGGCCCGGGGCGCGGATGAAGCTTTGCATCGATGAGAAAAACAGCATGAAATCCAGGTCTTGCCGGCCGAACACCGCATCGAGGTTCTCGCTGGTGGCCGCCTTGGCCCGTAGCGCGGCATCGAATACCCCGGGGGCCATCTGCGCCACGCCGCGATCCTCCAGCACGATGGCGGCGTGCACCACGCCATGCACCGCGCCGTAACGGCGGCGAACGGTTTGCTCGGCGGCTTCCAGCGCCGCTCGGTCGTTGGCGTCCGCCCGCAGGTAGAGCGGCGTGGGGCCGAGGCTGCCCAGGCGCGCCCGTTGCGCCTCGATCGCCGCATCGGCCTCACGGCGGCCCAGCCATATCACCTGGGCCTGGTAGCGACGGATCAGGTATTCACTGAAGACCGTGCCCAGGCCGCCGGCACCACCGAGGATCAGGTAGACCCCCCGTTCGCGCAGCGCACTGTCGCCGACGTCCGGCAGTACGCAGGGCACCAGGCGCTGGCGATACCATTGGCCGTCGCGCAGGGCCAGGGTTTCCCCCGGCAGTTCTGGCACATCCGGGCCAGCCTGCGCCGAAGGCCAGGGGGCCTGGCCGGCGAGGTCGAGCACGCGCACCTGCCAATGGCTATATTCCTTGGCCACCGAACCCATCAGCCCGTGGACACTGGCCTGTTCTGGATCGCCGGTTTCTGCGGCCAGAACCGGCAGCGCCTGGCGGGTGACCACCGTCAACGCCAGGGGCCGGCTACCGTAGTCCAGGGCCAAAAGCGCCTGGACCAGCTGCAGGCCGATTCGTGCGACCCCGGGCTGGCCCTGCGGCACATGCCAGAGCAGATGGTCGAACCCGGTCCTGGCACCCAACCAGCTGGCACAGGCTGCCGCCCCATCGGGCGTGCCCCATTGGCGAGCGATCGCCTCCGGAACTTCCAACAGGTGCTGGTGCTGGTCCTGGGTATCGGCGATGGTCCTCACGGCCTCTAGCGTTTGCCAACGCGGGGCCAGGGTCAGCTCTCCCGCAAGCTCTGGTTGCGCGGGCGTGCGACAGCAAAAGCCGCTCAAGCGCACCGCCACCTGGCCATCGGCGTGCGCCAGGTCGACATCGAAGCTCTGCCCTGCGCCCTGTTCCCCGCTGGTGCGCCGCACCACCGCCCATGCTGGGTCCGGTAGCGGGCCCCACTGTTCGACCCGGGTCAGGGCGAATGGCAGTTGCAGCGCCGGTTTGGCCAGCCAGCCAGTGACAGCCTGCAATGCACCATCCAGCAGGGATGGCGGCAAGGTATAGCCCGGTGCCGCGCTGGCCACAGCCAGGCTCGCCAGCGCTGCCAGCGGGCCGCTGCGCAGTTCCTTGAGGGCGCGAAACCCCGCGCCGTACTCCAGGCCCTGCTCGGTGAAGCGCGCATAACAGCTGGCTACGTCCACCTGCGACTGGCATGACGCACCTACGGCGGCCAGGTCGACCTGCGGCGCTGGTTGCCCGCTCGCGGGGCGCACCCAGCCCTGGCTATAAAGCAGTTTTTGCGTGCCGGTACCGCTATGGATCTCATAACGGACCCCGCGCCCCGGCTCTTCCACCAGGCCGATATGCACCAGCAGCGGCTGGCTGACCACCAGCGGGCGCAACCAGGCCACCTCCTCCAGCAGCATCGGCTGCCCCACTGGCAGTTCGCTGGCCAGGGCCGCCGCTGCGCGGGCCCACTCCAGTTGCACCACCCCCGGCACCACCGGTTGCCCGGCCACCCGGTGTTCGCGAACGAACCATTCGTTGCCCGAGAGTCGGGTGCTGTAGCGCTGTTCGTGCAGGGTCGAACTATTGCAGTGGAGCAATGGGTGCAGGACCGCCCGCTCATCTGGCGTTGAACCAGTCGCCGCCTGGGGCGTTACCCAATAGCGCTCCCGGGCGAAGGGATAGGTCGGCAGCGACAGACGGCGCGGACGATCGGCGCCATACAAGCACGACCAGTCGATCACCACCCCTCTGACCCAGAGTTCGGCCAGCTTCTGCAGGCGCCGTTTCTCCAACAGGCTGACCAGCAGCTGCTGGAACTCCTCTTCGCCGGCCAACACCGAAGCGGCATCCTTGGCCGTCGCCACCTCGCCGCTCAGCAGGCATGCCGATGGCGTGCCGCTGATGAAGTCGCGCAGCGCCTGGCGTACCTGCTCCAGCGAAGTAGCGACGAAGGCCAACCGCTGCTCCAGGGCCGCGCGGCCGGTTTGCAGGCTGTAGGCCAGGGCCGCCAGGTCGAGTCGCGGTTGCTGCTCGATGAACCGCAACAGCGCCTTGGCGTATTCCTGCAAGCGGTCAGCGCGTTGCGCGGACAGCACCAGCAGCGCCGGGGCACCCGCCTCGGCGGCCGCCGGTGCGACAGCCGGCTGGTAGGCATCGATCACTACGTGGGCATTGGTGCCGCTGATGCCGAAGGCGCTGACTGCCGCGCGCAGCGGTTGGCCAGCGGCGACTTGCCAGCTCTGGTGATGGGTATTGACGAAGAACGGCGAGCGGGCGAAATCGAAATGCTCGTTCGGCGTGGCGAAGTGCAGGGTCGGCGCCAGTTCACGGTGGCGCATCTGCAGCAGTACCTTGTGCACCCCCGCGACCCCGGCTGCTGCCGTGGTATGGCCGATGTTGCTCTTGACCGAACCCAGGCCGCAGAAATTGCTCTGCTCGGTCCGTTCCCGGAACACCGTATCCAGGGCTGTCAGCTCGATCGGGTCGCCCAGCTTGGTTCCCGTACCGTGCAACTCGACATAGGAGATGCTCCGCGGATCGATACCGTGGCGGGCGTACACCTCGCGCTCCAGGGCGATCTGGCTGCTGGCGCTGGGCGCAGTGATGCCGTTGGTCTTGCCATCCTGGTTGATGCCCGACGCGACGATCACACCGTGGATACGATCGCCATCGCGCTCGGCATCGGCCAGGCGCTTGAGTACCAGGGCGCCGACGCCCTCGCCGGGCACGATGCCATCGGCGGCGTTGTCCAGGGTCCGGCATTTGCCCGTGGGCGAGAGCATGCCGGCCTTGCACATGCTCATGTATATCTCGGGCGACAGGTACAGGGTGGCGCCGCCCACCAGGGCGACATCCACTTCGCCGCCGCGCAGCGCCTGGCAGGCCAGGTGCGTGGCCACCAGGGACGACGAGCAAGCAGTGTCCACCAGCAGTGCCGGCCCCTTGAGATTGAGGAAGTAGGCCAGGCGCGCGGCGGCTATCGCCTCGCTCCTGCCGGTGATTTCCGCCGCGCCGCGCTGCTGTTGGGCCAGCCAGCCGTATTCACTGGGGCCCATGATGCCCAGGTACACCCCGCAACGGGCATCGCTCAATTTCTGCGGCGGATACCCCGCGTCCTCGAAGGCCTTGTAGCCCTCCTCCAGGAACAGGCGTTGCTGAGGGTCGATCCATTCCGCCTCCGCCGGCGAGATGTTGAAGAACAACGGATCGAAACAGTCGATGTCATCCAGCCGGCCCAGCCACTTGCTGTAGGTCTTGCCCGGCTTGCCGGCCTCGGGATCGTAGTAGTCGTCGACGCTCCAGCGCGCTGGCGGGATCTCCTCGACGCAGTCGCGACCGGCCACCAGGTTGTCCCAGTAGGCATCCAGCGTCGGTGCCTGCGGATAGCGCCCGGACATGCCGATGATGGCGATACCTTCGCTGGCCGTTGCGGTCCCGGCCGCACTAGGTGCAGGCGCGGCTGGTATTGGCGCTGTCTCTGGTGGTGCAGGCGGTTGTGGGCTGGCCGCAGCCCTGGCGACAGTCGGCTGCGGGGCAAGCGAGGTCGGTGGCGCTTGAACCTGGATCGGTGCCTTGGGCTGCAAGGTCTGCTCGACCAGGGCGGCCATGCGCCTGACGCTGGAATGCTGATAAACCACAGGTGCGTTCAGCGCCAGGCCATAGCGCCGGTTGAGATCACGGACCCATTCGACACCGATCACCGAATCCAGGCCCAGGTCGACGAACAAATGATCCAGGCCGATCTCGCCAGGATCGAGGAACAGCGCGGCGGCGAGACTGGTGGTCAGCTCGCGCTCAAGTAGCGCGCGCCGCTCGGCTTGCACATGGGGGGCAACCTCCGGGGTACGGGGCGCCGCGACCGGTTGGGCGGTCATGGGCGAGTCTTGCGCGGTTACCGGCGCGGCCTGCTCCGCCGGCGTCGGGGGCTCGATGGCGGGTCCATCCTCCAGGGCGCGCAACTGCAACTTGCGCGGCTTGCCGTCATCGAGCCCGGGCAGGGACGAGTCCCCCGCAAAAGCGGTGGTTGGCGACTGTGGGGGTTGACGCTCCATGGTGATGCTCCCTGTTGTGCTTCCATGCAGTACCGAGCAGAGCTGGCGGGCGAACGGATAGGTCGGCAAGTCGATCCGGCGTGGCAACGGTGCTGTGTAGAGGGGCGTCCAATCCACGACGGCTCCCTGGACCCAGCGTTGCGCCAGGACTTGCAGCCGTTCCTGGGCCACGTTGGCCGGGGCATCGGCAGGCGGCGGGTGATCCTGGGAGGCTTCGCCCTGCCACAGCTCGCCAGCCTCGACCCCGGGCTGGCCCAGCCCTGCCAGTTTGCTGGCCAGCTCCGCCAATGAACGGGCCAGCAGCGCCAGGCGATGAGCCATGGCCTCACGCCCGACCTGCAGGGTGTAGGCGATATCGCGCAACTGCGCCGGGGCGAATCGGCCATCCGTCACCACCGCGCGCAAGCGTTCGGCGCTGGCCAGCAGGCTGTCGCGGGTCCGCGCCGAAAGCAGGATCAGCACTGGCTCAGCAATATCCGCTGCGGCAGATGGCGGTGGTTCACAGGCTTCCAGCAGCACATGGGCGTTGGTGCCGCTGAAACCGAAGCTGCTGACGCCGGCAATCCGCCGGCCGGCGAACCACGGGCGCGGCCGGTCGACCACCTGCACCGGCAGGTTGGCCCAGTCCACCTGCGGGTTGGGTGAGCGAAAATGCAGCTGCCCGGGAATCTGTCCCTTACGCATGGCGAGGATGACCTTGATCAGCCCCGCCACGCCGGCGGCGGCCTCAAGGTGCCCAAGCTGGGTCTTGACCGAACCGAGCAACAGCGGACGCTGCGCTTGTCGGCCAGCCCCCAATGCCTGGGCGGCGGCCTGCACCTCGATCGGATCGCCCAAGCGGGTACCGGTGCCGTGGGCTTCCAGGTACTGCACCTGATGCGGGGCCAGGCTGGCCTGGGCCAGCGCGGCTTCGATGACCACGCGCTGGGCCGCCTGGTTCGGCACGGTCAGCCCGGCACTGGCGCCATCGTGATTGATCGCACTGCCGCGGATGACCGCCCATATCGAGTCGCCGGCAGCCAGGGCGTCGGCATGACGCTTGAGCACCAGCAGTCCGCAGCCTTCGCCCCGGACATAGCCATCGGCGGCCTCATCGAAGGTGCTGCAACGGCCGCGCGGCGAGAGCATGCCGGCAGCGCGGAAGGCCTCGGACTCCGCCTGATCCAGCAGCAGGTTCACGCCACCGGCCAGGGCCATCTGGCACTTGCCGCCCAGCAGGCTTTCACAGGCCAGGTGGATCGCCACCAGCGATGAACTGCAAGCGGTGTCCACCGAGAGCGCCGGCCCATGCCAGTCGAAGAAGTACGCCAACCGCCCGGCGGCGACCGAGGCCGCGTTGCCAGTGGTGAAGGCCGGCCTGGACTCGTGCCCCTGCGCCGTTTGCCGCAAGAGCACGTCATAGCCATGTCCCATCAGGCCGACGAACACCCCGGTGCTGGAGCCACGCAAGCTGCCTGGCGCGATCGCCGCCTGCTCCAGTGCCTCCCAGGCGGTTTCCAGCAACAGCCGCTGCCGGGGATCGAGCAGCTGCGCCTCCCTGGGGGAAATGCGAAAGAAACGTGGGTCGAACTCCTGCGCCCCCTCGATGAAACCACCGCGCTCCGGCTCGTCGTCCAGGCCATCCCGCTGACCAACCGCATCGACGCCCTGTTGCAACAGGCTCCAGAAACGCTCCGGTGAGGAGGCGCCGCCAGGAAAGCGACAGCCCACGCCGACGATGGCGATGCCCCCGGGGCCGGGAGTGCAAGGCGCCGGCTCGGCTGCCGGTGGAGGCGCGTGCCTGGTTCGCTCGTGGGCCGGGGCGCCGTGGTTTTGCAGATAGGCGATGATCGCCGCCGGGGTCCCGTGCTGGAAAAAGAACGTGGCCGGCAGCGGGCTGGCCAGGCGCTCCGCCAGGCGATGGCGCAAATCGAGCATCTGCAACGACGTCAGGCCCATTTCCATCAATGGCACGTGCTCGCCATAGGCCTCGGCCCGGGCTTCGCCCAACACCCCCAGCAGCAATTGGCCTACCACCTGCGGCCACTGTCCGGACGGGACGGCCGGTGATGGCGCTGCCGTTGTCTTGAGTGGCGGGGCCATGGTCCGCACATCGGGGTATTCCACCAGGACCCCGGCGTCACGGTTGACCGCATCGCCGGGCCGATAGCCCTCCAGTACCTCGCGCACCTGCGCGCCATGGCTTTCGTGAAAACACAGCATGGGTTCGAGCAAGCGCCCGGAAACCTCGTCCCTGCGGCGGATGTAGTCCTTGAGCGACAAGGCGTCGGCTCGGCGGGCATCATAGTGATGACAGCGCGTCACCCCGACCACGCTGCGCACTGCGTCGAGGCTGGCCAGGTACACCAGCGTGAAATCGATCAGCTCATCGGCCAGCCCCTCGCCCTGGTGTTCCGGATGCACGCAAATACCCAGCAGCTGCGCGACGGGGCCGGCCGGATCATGCAAGGCCTCGACCTGGAAGCAATCGCTGTGGCGTAGCTGGTCGACCGCCGCCAAGCGCTGGGAATAGATCGCCGCCACTAGCTGCCCCTGGTACTCGAGCACCAGCTGGCCCTGGGGGTAGAGCGCCAACCGACGCTGCAACACCGCTTCGGTAGCGCCCAGTCCGCTGGGCCAGCAGGCCAGCTCCAGTTCCCGCAGCCGTGGCAAGTCCCTGGGTAGTGGGTGGCGGATGCGGTAACGCCGTGGCAACAGCCGATTCAGGCTGGCCTGGGTGAACGGCTCGCCACGGGGCAAGCCCTGGGCCACGGCCCGATCCGGAAACAAGCCGGCTTGCGCCGCGGCCATCAGGAACACCGGCGCCTCGAACAGCTGGTGCCCGGCAAAACCGTGGCTGGCGTCCAGATGCACCGCCCCGCTGCGCCGGGCATGCTGCCGGGCGCTGTCAGGGTGCAGGCAATGGGCGGCCAGCAGTATCAGGCCGTGGTGTGTGGTGAGTTCCTGCCAGCGGGCCAGGTGTTCGACCAGGCCCTGCAAGGCTGCCGCCGGCTCGATGCACGCTCCATGTCGATCCACATGAACGCTGCTTGGGCGCGCATGGCGCTGGTCGTCGATGCCCCGGGTCGAGCCTGGCGGCTGCCAGGCCCGCCGATGTTCCTGGAAGGCATGGATATAGAGGATGTTCTCCGGGTCGCGGATACCGTTGGCGCCCAGGCTGGCGAGCAATCCCTGGGGATCGCCGATGTCACCGGTCAATAGCAGGTGCGGCAGGCCTTCCAGGGTTTGTTGCCCCCGGGCCTGCTGGGTGCTGTTGGCCGTGACGCCGATCAGCCGCAGCGGGTAGCGCTCGAGCTGCTGGCCACGCCGACTGTGATTGGCGATAGCCAGGTACAGGCGACGCAGCAACGCCCCATCGGAGCAGCCCACCTCGACGAGATAACCTGGTTGTTGCTCGAGCGGCTGTTGGTCGAATCGAGCGACGACGGCAGCCTCGAACGCAGCGAGATACTCGGCCGGCCAAGAACCTGCATCTTCCTCCCTGGGTTTCTGGATCGAGCTGGCATCGCCGAACAGCAATGCCTGCAATCGGTCCGGCAGCGGTTGCCAGGCCAGGCTCGCGCGCAACTGCGCGGTGCCCTCCAGCAGTGCACGGCCGGCATCGTTCAGGCAAAAACCGTGGCCTTGCCAATATCCCCAGGTACGTTGCTCGAAGTATCGGCGCAGCGCCTCCAGCACCGCACTGGACAGTCCTGTGGCCGGCCCTCTGGTGCTAGCCCCCTGCTCTTGCAGGACCTGCGCGCCACCGGCCTGTTCCAGCGCTATCACTAACGGTGCCAGCAGTGCCCCGTCCAGGCAGGTCGCCATCGGCTCGGGAGCATTTTCCCAGCCACCAGCGGAACGCTCGAGCCAGGAGCGCAGTTCGTGGCCGGCGGGCTCGCCCAGCAACTGCGGCAGCGACAGGCGATTCAGTGCGCCGGCGCCGGCTGGGATGCGAATGCTCATCCCTGGCGTCAGCCTGTAGTGATCGTTGGCCAACTGCACCAGGCATCCCAGCTCCAGCAACAGACGCAAGGCCACCCGCAACTGGCCCTCGTTGGCGGCGCAGGCCCGGGCCAGGCTGCGGGCGCTGATGCCGTCGGGCGTGCTTTCCAGGGCGCGCAGCACGCCATGTTGGCCAAGGGCCTCGAGCACCGGCAGCGCTAGCCAACCATCGGCGAGGCGATTGAGTAGATCGGTCACGACATACCTCCAGCGGTATCCGCAGCAGCTAGTGGCCAGCGTCTTGGCGGCATGGGGTTCATGCAGGGATGTGGGGGTATTGGCCCCGGTACAGGCCAGGTCTTGAGGTGTGCTCAGGACCTGGAATGCTCGACGTGCGAACGCATGGCACTTCCCGGATGGATCATTCGCCGGTCCGGTCCACCAGGTGGCGGGCCTCGAAGACGGTCATGCCGAGCATGCGAAAGTACGCACGCCAGAACTCCACCGCTTCCTGCGCTGCACTCACGTCCTGCACGCATTCGATTTCGAAGACATCGCCGCTGGCCAGTTGTGTCCGGGCAGGCCAGCGGGCCAGCGCGGGGTCGCTGGAGCAACGGATGAAATCCAGGAGTCGGGGCTCGCATGCGCCGGGGTCGTCGACGGCGTAGTCGACGAACAAGCGGCTGTCGGGTTCATGGCAGACGCCAAAGATGTGATACGCACCGTCCCTTGTAGAGTTCATGTCTTGTCCTCCTGACAAGAATCGCCTTCCCCGCACGCAAAGCGGTCTCGGTTACAGCGTCGCTGGCCGGCGCCTGGCTCGAGCGGTGCGGCCTGTGTACGGGCTGGCACCAGAAGTAGAAAAAAGCCTAGTCAGCTCATTGGATCGCGCCATTTGCGAGTGGCGAAATCCGACGAATAAACATCCCCAAACCTGCGCCTGCGCTCGGCACCTGGGCTCGAATGGCCGGCTGGCCCCATATGATTGCGCCCCGGATTTCCGGGCCTTGGCTGGCCGCTGCGGCAGCGGGCAGCGAGTTGACAGCGCGCTGGATTTCACCGCTGGATAAACGCTTGACCTTAAAGATGACTTTAAAGTTAAGGTTTGCCGTGGCCGCAGAACCACCGCCTTTCGATTCACCAATCGACCTCGCCCAAGCCCCATGGCCGGCAGGCGCACGTGGATTCGCTAAGCTCAATGGGCCAGGTCTGCCGAACAGCAGATCGAGGTTGGCCCGCAGGCTCCACGCGGCGACTACGCAACGTCTGCAACGACTCAAGGACACAGCATGCAAACCATATTGGGAGCCAGTGGGCAGATCGCCATAGAGCTGGCGCGAGAACTGTCCAGCAGCCATACCGATGCGCTGCGGCTGGTCAGCCGCAACCCGGCCAAGGTCAATCCGTCCGACACCTTGCTACCGGCCGACCTGCTGGATGCCGACCAGGCCGCCAAGGCCATCGAGGGCAGCAGCATCGTGTATTTCACCGCCGGCCTGCCGCCGGACACTCGCCTGTGGGAGCAGCAATTCCCGCTGATGCTGAAAAACGCTCTCGAAGCGACGCGCGCGGCCAACGCCAAGTTCGTCTATTTCGACAACACCTACATGTACCCGCAAGACGATCGGCTGCTCACCGAAGACGCGCCCTTCCAGCCCGTCGGCCGCAAGGGCCAGGTCCGAGCCGCCATGGCCTCCATGGTGCTGCAGGAGATGGCCCGCGGCGACATTCCGGTGCTGATCGGCCGGGCGCCGGAATTCTATGGCCCAGGCAAGACCCAGAGCATCACCAACAGCCTGGTCCTGGATAACCTCAAGGCTGGCAAGACGCCGCGAGTGCCAGTGCGCGACGACACCAAGCGCACGCTGATCTGGACCCCCGACGCCAGTCGCGCCCTGGGGCTGCTCGGCAATACCGCGGATGCCTATGGGCAGACCTGGCACCTGCCCTGCGACGATCAACGCCTGACCTACAAGGAACTGGTCGGCCTGGCTGCACAGGTGCAGGGCAAGGCGCCCTCCTACAAGGTTCTGGGCAAGTGGACCCTGCTGGCCGCCGGCCTGGTTTCCAGCCAGGTCCGTGAGCTGCGCGAACTGCTGCCGCGCTACGAATACGACAACCTGTTCGATTCATCGAAATTCAAGCAGCGCTTCCCCGAGTTCCAGGTCACTACCTACCGCCAGGGGCTGGAGCAGGTGCTGGGCCGACACAGCGCCCGCTAGCCGTACCTGCCAGTGGGCGGCGGCTCCAGGTTCGCCAGCTCGGCCCAGCTCTTCACGCGAAGATTACGGTAGCCAAAGCAGCTCGCACCGCCAACAGCCTACCGGGAGCTCAACCTGGCTCGTACCAGGCCTGATCATCGCCAGCCAGGCGCTCCAGCAGGCGACAGTAGTCGGCGAACATCGCCGTCACCCGTGCAGGATCCAGGCGCCCGGGCGCCAGGTCCCAATGGATCAGCAAGCCTTGCGGCAACTCGCTGCTAAGGTTGTCCAGCGCCACCCCATGGGTGCGGCTGGCACTCTTCACCAGGGTCGCCCCTTCGGGGAGTCCGAGGGGACCTTGCGGATCCAGCCGGGTAAACACCACCGGGAACTCAAGCTTGCGCGCCGACTGGCGATTCGTCGCCATCTTGCGCAGGGCCTGCAAGCCACTGACGCAGGCATGCCGGCGATCCTCGGCGAAGATCCGCTCGCAACGCCGGGCCTCCTCAAGCAGCGTCGCCGGGCGATCGTGAAAGTCGATCCAGCTCAATGTGGTGAAGTCACCCACCAGGGCGTCCACCTGCGGGTGCGCCGCCGGTCTCTGCCAGCCCGGGGCCACCAGGGTGAATGGCGCTGGCCAACCGTGCCTGGCGATGCTTCGGGCATAGACGGCGATCAACAAGGCATCGGCCGAGATCCCTGCCCGGTGGATACGCGTGCGCAGGGCTGGCCAGCAGGCCAGGCAGTGCTCGTACTCCAGGTACGCGACACTGCCGGCGCCGCCATCGTCGAGCTGCGGCCCGCATGGCAGGTGGCGGAACTTCTCTTGCCAGTAGGCCAAGGCCGGTCCTGCCGCCGGCGTGCGCTTGTAGCCTTCGAGCGCCGCGACGTACCCGGCAAAATCGATGTTCAGCGGCGCCAGAGGCTGGCCGTGGTAGAGCTGGAGCAACTGGCGCAGCAGCAGGTTGCGGCTGGGCAGGTCGATAAGCAGCAAGTCCACCGCCAGGTGCACCCCCTGGCAACCACCGTCCAGGGGGCTCACCCGAAGCCAGGCATGGGGCCAGTCGCCCAGCGCGGTCACTTGTCCCAGCAGCCGTTCGGCGATGCGTCGAGCGTCGCCCCCCGGGCCGTGCGGCTCCAGCTCCAGTTGCGCCGAAGGGGCCGGCTCCATCACCTGCTGGGTGCCATTGGCCAGGACGCGCGTACGCAGCATCGGATGGTGGGCCATCAGTTGCTGCCAGGCACGGCCCAGTCGCGCAACGTCAAGGTCGTCGATCGCCACAGCGCAATACAGCTGCGCGTTGCCCTGGCCCGGATGCAAGGTGCGATTGAAGGCATAGGCCTGCTGCTGATCGGTCAAGGCGAAGGGGCGCCCGGACGCTGCGACTGGAAGCACTTGAAAAGGCGCGACGACAACCAGTTCGCTCACCGGCAATGCCTTCCACCCGGCATCGGTATCGGCCACGCGGGCCAGCAATTGGCAGTAATCCTCGAACAACTTCTCGAGCATTCCTTCGGGGTAGCAATCGATGGCCACATCCCAGCTGAACTCCAGCACCCCGGCACGCTCGCGCAGCTGGTGATCGAGGTTGATCTGCGGGGTCTGGGTCACGCAGTAGTGCTGGGCGTCGGCAAACCCCGGGGCTCCATTGATCGCCGGATTGTTGAGCATCGAAGTGAAGACCACCTCCGCTCCGCTGAATCGCGGCCCCTGGCCCTCGGTACGCCGAGCCTCGCGCAGCGCGGCAACGCTGCCCACACAGCCATGGTCGAGGTCCTCCAGCAACTGGCGCTGCGCTTGTTGCAGCCATTGCGCCAGGTCCTGTCCTTGCGCCGCAGCAAAGGAAAACAGCTGGGTCGAGATCAGTGGCCCCACCAGGCTATCGATATCCGGATGCAGGGGGAGCCGGCCGTAGCAGGTGCATATCAGGGAAAAGCCCTGTCCGGCATTGGCTTGCTGCAGGACCAGGCCGAACAGACCAAGCAGCAACGCGCTGCCGGAAACCTGCAGGGCCGCGCCCTGCTCCTTCAAGCGCCGCCAGCGTTCGCGGTCCAGGGTTCGGACCAGGCGACGGCGATGACGACCGGCAGGCCCCGGCGCCTTGGGCAGGTACAGACCCGCCGGCAGTTGGGCCAGCTTGTCAACCCAGTACCGCAGGTCCCGCTGGTAGCGCGGCGATGCCTTGAAGGCGTCCAGGGCCAATTGATAATCACGGAACCTCAGATCCTGCCCAGGCAGGACGGCCGCAGGCTCCCGGTAGACCTGCAGCCATTGCTGCAAGAGCACTTCGAGCGAGGTGGCATCGACGATCAACTCGTCGATGCTCAGGTGGACCCGGCTGGTCCCCTGGTCCAGCAGCGATACCGCGATAGTGAACAAGTGCTCCTGACCCACCTGGTAGAGCTGGTGCGACATCGATGCGCGCAAGGCGATCAGCGAGCGTTCGCGCTCGGCGCTATCACTGCGGCGCAAGTCGCGGACCTTGAAGCGATATGGCAGTGCCGGACCGGCCTGCTGGCGGCCATCGTCCAGCATTTTCAAACGCAGCGCGTCATGCTGCGCCAGGAGTCGGTTCCACGCCTGCTCCAGGCGGTAGACGTCCAGTTCCGGCCAGTCGAACTCCAGGAAGATATGGCAACCGACCCGCTCGGTCTCGGCCAGGAGCATGCGCCCCGACAAGAACGATTGCTGGATATCGTTGAGGGCAAACGGCTGGCAGGCGGCTTCGGGCTCGGCTTGCAACACTGGCAGCAGTCCTTGCTCGCCATCGTGGTCCAGCGTCGCCAGGTAAGCCTCGACCTCGCCAAGGCTCAGGTACGGGCTGAGCTGGGCCAGGGGGACCGCTACCTGCAACCGCTGTTCGAGCCTGGCCTTGAGGCCCACCGCCCCCAGCGAGTCGAGCCCCAGGCTGGCCAGGCTGCGCGCCTCGCACCCGGCCAGCGCCTGCGGGTCGCAACCCAGCACCTGGGCGAGGATCTGGCGCAGGTCCCGGCCCGGCTGCGGACAAGGGGCCGCGGGGCGCGTGGTCGCCGCCAGGCGCGGCGGCAGCCAATGGCGCTGCCGGGCGAAGGCATAGCCGGGCAGACCGACGCGTCGCGGCGGCTGTGGGCGCTGCAGTTGCTGCCAAGGCATGCTGCGCCCTTGCAACCAGGCAGCGGCCAGGGCGCCGAGGTCCGCTGTCGCCAGGGCCTGGTCGAGCGAGCCGTGGTTGCCTGGCGGCACCTCCTCGACCCACACCGGAGAATCGCCCAGGCCCCGGGCCAGTGCGTCGAGCTGATGCCGCAAGACGCTGATGCTTTGCACCTGGCTGGCCCAGCGGCAAGCCATCGCGGTGCGCCCCACTTGCAAGGTATAGGCGATGTCGGCCAGGTCCAGCTCCGGCTGGCGCTCGATGGCCTCCCCAAGCAAGGCGGCCTGTTCCCTGAGGCGTTGCCCATCCTGCGCCGACAGCAGGATCAATTGCGGGCCATGAGCCAGGCCAGGGGGGCGCGGCTGGACGTCAGGCTCCTCCACCACCAAGTGGGCGTTGACTCCGCCGAAACCGTAGCTGTTGATGCTTGCCCGACGAGGCAGCTCCTGCCCACGAGCATCGCGCATGGCCGGCCATGGCCGGTTCTGTGCACTGAGCGACAACAGTTGCGGATCGAGGCTGATCGCCGGGTTGGGTTGGCCATAGCCAGGAATTCCCGGTAACCGCCGCTGGCGCAACGCATCGATCACCTTGAACAGTGCCGCCATGCCCGAAGCCAGCTCGCAGTGCCCGATCAACGGCTTCAAACTGCTCAGGTGCCAGGGCGCGACGACCGCTTGTCCGTCTCCCAGCTCTCGGTAGGCCGCCTGTAGCGCGTCGATCTCAATCGCATCGCCCAATGCCGAACCGGTGCCATGGGCTTCTACGTAGCCAAGGGTCTGGGGCGTGACCCCGGCGCGACGATAGGCAGCGACCATCGCCGCTTGCATGCCGTCATGATCCGGTGCGGTCAGGGACATCCCGTGGCCACCATGGCTCACGCCGCTGCCCTTGATCTTCAGGTGAATCCGATCACCGTCGCGCAGCGCGTCGGCCAGTGGCTTGAGCAGCAGCACGCCGACCCCCTCGGCGCGCACGTAACCATCGGCCCCAGCCTGGAACGAGCGGGTCTGCGCATGTTCGCTGAGCAGGCCCATTTGCCGGTAGCCCGCGGTTTCATCCGCGGACAACAACAGGTTCACCGCGCCCACCAGCGCCTGCCGGCATTCGCCGCTGCGCATTGCCTGCATGGCCCGGTGCACGGCTACCAGCGCCGACGAGCAAGCGGTATTGCAGTATTCGCTGGGGCCACGCAGGTCGAGGAACCAGGAAATCCGGTTGGCGTACATGCACGGCGCAGAAGACGTCAGCAGGTACGGGCTGCTACAGGGCACCTCGACGACTTCAGGGTATTGGCTCGGGGCGGCGGTTATGAACACCCCTGTCGGCTGCCGGGCAAAATCCGCGGCACTGATCGCCGCATCGTCCAGGGCCAGCCAGGCATGCTGCAGCAGCAGACGCTGCTGCGGATCCATCAGCGCGGCTTCCGCCGCCGAGAGCGAGAAGAACCCGGGGTCGAAATATTCGATACCGTCGATGTAGCCGGCCACAGGCCCGGCCATGCCGCGTTCGGGCGGTACTTCGCGAAGCTGGCTGGTGCCGTTGTGAATGGCGGCGTAAAAACCTTCCAATCCGCCACCGGGAAAGGAACCGCTGATGCCCACCACGGCAAAATCGTCCCCTGGGGTGGCGGACAGCGCTGGCGGTTGGGACGCCGGGGTGACATGGGCCGCCTGCGCTTCGGCCCCGGGCGATGCGGGGCCGCCCAGGCGCTCCTGCACGGCGTCGAGAATTTTCCCGAGGTTGTTGTAGCGAAAGAAAAAGCTCGGCTCCAGGACCAGGCCGAAGGCCCTGCCCAGCGCTTCGCCGAGTCCTGGCAGGTCCGCCGAATCCAGCCCCAGCTCCATCAGGCTGTGCTGCGCCGATACGGGTCGCTCCGGTGCCTGCCCCAGGCAACGGTTGAGCGCCTGGCGCACGGCGACTTCGGGCGTGATACCCGGTTGTTCGAGCCGTGGCGCCACAGGTTGCGGTTGCTGGCATTGGCGGCCAGCCAGGTGATAGTGCACCAGGACGCCATGGCCGGCGTTGTCGGCATCGGCGGGCCGGTAGCCAGCAACCAGTTTCTCGATCCGCGCACCGTGCTGTTCATGGAAGCGCAATATCGGATCCAGCAGCCCTCCTCGCTCGTCACGTGCCTGGATATAGTCGGCCAGGGCCAGGTGCCGGTGCCGGGGATAGTCCTTGCAACGGGTCACGCCGACCACCGTGTCCACGCCGTTTTGCAGCGTGCAGTATTGCAGCATGAGCTCCAGCAACTGGTCGCCATAGCCGCTGTACTGGTGCGCCGGCAAGATATTCAGGCTCTGGATCTGCACGATCCTGCCCTTGCCGTGGAACAGCTGGTCGACGGTGGCGAAATTGACCGTGGCCAAGTCCTCGATGCGCAAGAGGCGCTGGGAATAGATCACGCCCACCACTTGCCCGCCGAGTTCCAGGACCAATTGCCCCGCAGGATCCTGGCGCAAGCGGCGCCGCAGGATCGCTTCATCGACTCGCCCGCCTGCTGGCCAGCAAGCCTGTTCGAGCTCCAGCAAGGCGCCCATGTCCCCCGGGGCTGCATGGCGGACACGATACTCGCGGCGCTTGTAGCAACCGCTGGTGGCGCTGCAACCGAGGCCATCCTGGGGGAACTTGTGGAGCATGCCCGGCTCGGCGAACAGCCCGGCTCCGGCCAGCGCCATCAGGTAGTGCGCGGCCTCGACCGGATAGTGGCAGGCAAGGTTGCCGGCCCAGTGGTCGCCCGGGTACCAGTGGCTGTCACTGAGTACCAGCAACTGCTCGCCAGTCAGCATCGCCAGGCCTGCGGCCGAACGCTCGAGGCTGGCCAGCACCGCGGCGCCATCCACCGCCTGCCCGGCGAGGTCCAGGTAATGACGCCGTGGTACCAGGGACGGCGGGCGCGGCGTCGAGGCTTGGGGTGGCAGCAGGTTCTGCTGGCCGATACCCAGCCACAGAATCCGTGCATCACCCGGTACGCCTGCCTCTTGTAGTTGTTGGCGCGCCGCCTGCGGTTCACCGGCCAGGGCGCGATCCAGCTCCAGCCATCGCAGCGGGTGGTGTTCCAGGGCCCGCCCCCGAGCGGTATGCCGGCCTACCCAGTGCTCCAGCTGGTCCAGGGTGCCCGCGGGGGAGCGACCCAGGCTGACGACCCACTGCGCCTGGGCAGACACTGGCTGGGCATCGAAAAGCTGGCCCAACAGCAGCTCCAGCGTCGGTCTATCTCCCGGCCAGGCGTATTGCTCGCCTGCCTGCTGGAGCCATTGCAGCGCCTGTGCCCAGCGCTCCTCCTGGCCGAACAGGAGCTCTTCGACCATGGCGGGCAAGCTGGCGAAATAGGCCAGGAACGGTTGGCTCAATAGCTCGGCCAGCAGTGTTCGGCGCTCGGGGGCGAGCACCAGATGGCGTTCCTCCCGGCGAATCCAGCGCTGGCCCCGCAGGAAATCACTCAACCGGCGGCGGGCGTCGGGATCCATCGGCCCAGCCGCCAGGCGTCCAGGATCGACCCGGCCGCTGTCGACATCGATTCCTGCGTTGCGTTGCAACCGCTGTAGCAGCCCCAGCGCCAGCAACTGGTCCAGGCCCTGGCGGAGTACCGGGCAATGCAGGTTCCAGTCCAGCGCCGCCAGTTCCAGCCAGGGGCCTGCCGGCGATAGCTCTGCGGCTTGCGGTAGCTCTGGCGCCAGCCAGGAGAACAGCTGGCTGGCCTGGCTGGGCAGCAAGGCGATGGCCGATGCCGGGCCCTTGAAAAAATACTGATCATCGCTCGCCTGGCTCAACCAGCCACAACCTTCGAGGGCATCGAAGATCACCCGCAACGGACCGGCATTGACCGAGGCCGCATCGGTGAATTCGGCAAAGCCGAACGTCTGGTTGATGCCCCTGGCGGAAATCAGCTGGCGGCTTTCCAGGGCCAGCACACTGGCGATGAACAACAGCTGGTCGGTCAGCGCGGCATTGGTCGTCGGTTCCATGACAAGGCGTCCTGGGCTAGGTGCGATCACGATAAGGCGGTGTTGCGCGCGGCCTTGACCAGCTTGGTCAGAACCTCACCCGGTCCCAGCTCCTCGAACTCCAGCTCCCCCTGGCGCATCAGGTATTGCATGCTCTCGAGCCAGCGCACCGAGCCGCAGATCTGCCGGGACAGGTTGTCCACCACTTCCCCATCGCGATAAGGCGCGGCGTTGACGTTGGCGATGACCGGGGCCTGCAGCGGCCGGTAATCGAAGGTCGCCAGGTATTGACTGAAGGCGCGCATGGCACTGTCCATGTAGCGGGAATGGAAAGGCGCGCTGACCGGCAGTTCGACGAAGGTGATGCCCTGCGCCTGGAAGATCTCCCTGGCTTCGCTGAGCGCCACCACAGGACCGGCCAGCACCACTTGGGACGGTGAGTTGTAGTTGGCAATGTCCAGGGCCCCGAGGGCATGACGGTTCAACAACGCCTGGACCTCATCAGGGCTCGGGCCGATGACCGCCGCCATGCCGCCTCCGGTGGCGAGCGCCATCAGCTCGCCACGTTTTTTCACCAGTTTCAGGCCGGTCTCGAAGGAGAATGCCCCGGCGGCGAACAAGGCGCAGTATTCACCCAGGCTGTGTCCGGCCAGGAAGTCGGGCTTGCGCGGATCGGCCTGCTGCCTGGCCAGGAATGCCAGGGCGCTGACGGTATAGAGCGCCGGCTGGGTGAACCGGGTGTTGGACAGCTGGCGCTCGGGATCTTCCAGGCACAGGGTCTTGAGCGAATAACCGAGGATCTGGTCCGCTTGCGCCAGGTGGTCGGGGAACTGCTCGAACAGCTCCGCCCCCATGCCCAGGCGTTGCGAACCCTGCCCGGGAAACAGGTACACCCGCTTGGGGCCGGATGGCAATGGCGTCGACGGTCGCTGGACCAGCCGTGGTGGCGGGGACAGGACTGGCGCCTGCCGCGGGATGTCGAGCGGTGCCTGCACCGATGGTGCCGCCGCCATGTCCGGCTGGATGGCGGTCGGCAACGGCTGCAAGGCGCGGCCCAGGGTCAGGGCCTCGTCGAACTTCTCCAGGTCACGGCCGAACGGGCTCAACACCGCGATCGTCTGCGGCAAGGAGCGCTCGCGCAGGTTCTGCTTGACCAGGTTGGCCAGGGTGCCGCTGGGCCCGAGGTCGAGGTAGATCATCGACTCGCCGCGCTCGGCGGCTTGCTGCTCGAGCTGTGCCAGGGTCTGGGAAAAGCGGATCGGCTGGCGAATGCTCTGCCAGTAGTGGTCGCCGTCCAGCCGCTCCAGGACCTGGCCGCCGTGGCAGGAAACCACCGGGGTCTGTGCCGGTTGCCAGGCCACCTGGCGAAACAGGGCGTCGACCTCGGGCTTGAGAAAGTCGATATGCCGCGAGTGAAAGGCCTGGTTCACCGGCAAGCGTTGGTAGACCACGTCCCGGGCATTGAGCTGGCGCTCGGCCTCGGCGATCGCACTGGCCGAGCCCGCCACCACCATGACCGAGGGGGCGTTGTAGGCGGCGATATCGCAGTGCTCGTGCAACGCCGGCAGTTCCTGGAACAGCGACGGAGGAGCCAGGATCGCCAGCATCGCGCCAGTGCCCGTTGCGCCTTGCTGCTGGTGGAACAACTGCCCCTGGCGCACCACCAGGCGCACCGCCTCGGGCAGCGCGATGATCTCGGCCAGCGCGGCGCCGGCCAGTTCCCCGAGGCTGGCGCCCAGCAGCAGGTCAGGCTTGACGCCCTGCTCGGCCAGGGTCCGGCCCAACGCGTACTCGACCATGAAGATCGCCGGGTGGCTCAGGCGGATGTCATCGAACACCTGGGAGCGTGGATGGCTGTCGTGGTAGATCGTGGCGACCACCGACTGGCCCAGTTCGGCGCGCACCAGGCTATCGAGTTCGTTCATCCAGTGCTGGAACCGCAGGTTGTTCTGATAGAGCTCGCGACCCATCTGGTAGAACTGGCAGCCCTGGCCGGGAAACATGAACACCACGCAAGACTTCTGTCCCTGGAAAAGATAAGGCATGAATTTCATCCTGAAATGAATTGCGATAATGACGGCTCGCAGTATAGGAGCCGATCCGGAACGGCTCGGGGCCGTGAGAAAAAATCCTCGGCATCTTGGCCATCACCTCTATGCTGCTGTGGCGGAGCCCTTTGCAGCTTTCTCACATGGAGGTAGAAATGACGACCCAAGAACCAGTGACCGTATCGCCGATCAGCCAGTGGTACGACATGATGACCCGGATGTTCCCCGACCAGCGCCTGACGTTCCTCAACTACGGCTACCTGGCCAGGGACAGCGACTTCGACTGGATCGATGACCGGGACCTGGAGCAGAAATGCTCGGCGAACCTGATTCGCACCCTGCTGGGGAATATCGACCTGCGCGGCAAGAAGGTCCTGGAAGTCGGCTCTGGGCGTGGCGGCAACTGCTCCTACCTGGCCCGCTACACCGGGGCGGCGTCCGTCACCGGGATGGATTTCTGCCCGGCGCATATCGAGTTGTGCAACCGGGTGCATGCCCTGCCGGGGCTGACCTTCGTCGAGGGCGACGCCATGGCCCTGCCGTTTGCCGACAAGCAGTTCGACGTCGTGATCAATATCGAGTCGTCGCACTGCTATCCCGACCTCGATACCTTCGGCACGCAGGTGCGCCGGGTACTGAAGGACGATGGCTGGTTCCTGTACGCCGACACCATGAAGGGCGACAACCCCAGCACCTTGAACGAGCGTGACAGCATCGGCGTCGATTTCTTCGAGAACGTGCTGGAACAGCACGAAGCGATGATTCGCCATGCGCGCTTCGAGGTGCGCGATCACGCCGATATTTCCGAAGGCGTGCTCAGGGCCTTCGAAAGCGAGCAAGGTCACCTCAAGCACCTGCTCAAGAGCCTGGTGAACGAGAAGAAGCAACAGGGCACGCCGCTGCCGCCCGAGGTCTGGCACGCATTCGACACCATGTTCCACTTCTTCGATGACAGCGGCGTCAAGGCCTACAGGAACGGCCATCTGGCGTACAAGCTCTGGCGCCTGAAAAAAGCCCCATGAAGCCCATCGACAACAGGTGCAGAGACCGCCTCGGGCCTCAGCCAATGGCACTCTCCACCGCCTCTGGGCAATACAGGGCCGCACACGACCGGGCGATCACCCGGAATACCTCCGGTTGGGTCAACAGGGTCATGTGGTTGGCCGAAGCCACATCGGTCATTTCGAAATTCGGCAGCTGGCGTTGCCATTCCTGCCAATAGTCGGCGTGATTGAAAGCGGCGAACTCCTGGCTGTCGGTGGAAAAGAACGGTTCCAGCTCGCCCATCCACAAGCCACTGCCATTGCGAAAATAACGGCAGGCCACTTCCCCGGCCCTGGGCAGCGGCAGGATGCGGTAGTGCTCGACCTGGTAGGCCTGCTGGACCCGCGTGACTTGCTCCAGCCGCTCTTGCAGGCGTTGCTCGCTGATGGCCAGGCCACGCTGGCGAGCCAGCCCGATCAGTTGCTCGCGGTAATCCGCGATCGCCAGGGCCAGGTCCACTTCGTCGCGGTGGATCAGCACCTGGGCAAAACGCTCCGGCGTCTGGCCGATGGTCATTTGCAAGGACATGTTGACGGTCTGCAACAGGCGGGTCTTGTCACTAAGGCGCGCGGTGCGCTCGCCGGTCACGTCCGGCGAGTCGAGCATCACCAGGCTGTCGACGATTTCCCCCAGTTCCTGCAACTGCCGGGTCACTTCATAAGCCAGCATGCCGCCCAGGGAATAGCCCCCCAGGTCATAGGGGCCCTGCGGCTGCACCGACTGGATGACCTGGATGTAATAGGCCGCCATGGCCTGGATACCCTGTAGCGGCGCGCGATCGGTCATCCAGCCCCTGGCCTGCAGGCCGAAGAACGGGCGTTGCACCTGCTGGGCCAGCCCCTGGTAGATCTCGCTGCCCCCCAGGGCGCCGTGGAACCAGAACACCGGACGACCGTGCTGCGCCTGGTTGAGCCGCTGCAGTTCCGGGAAACGCACTGGCGATCCGCCGAGCAAGCCGATGATCTGCGCGGGCAGCGCCACCTCTGGCCGGTCATCCGGCGCCAGCGGCCGGTCGAGCAGTTCCAGGACATCGCCAAGGGTATTGCAGAGCTGGATATCCGCCAGCACCAATCGGGGATCGATCCGGGCCTGCACCTGCATCGCCCATTGCAACATCACGATCGAATCGGCGCCGTAGGCCGTGAGCGGCCTGGCCGGCGCCAGTTCCTCAGGCGCCATGCCCAACAGTTCCGCAAGCAGGCACAAGCCCTGCTCAGCGGCGGTACGCGGTGCTTTTCCAGATTCCAGGGGAGCGCTCGCGCCAGCGGCGGGCAGCTCATCCGTCGAACTGGGCGCGGCGCCCTGCTCCAGCCAATAGCGCTGCCTGTCGAAGGCATAGGTCGGCAGGTCGATCAGTCGCGCACCGGCCTTCGGGGCCAGTTCATGCCAGGGAACCTCGCCCCCCTGGGTCCAGAGCAATGCCAGCTGCTGCAGGTCGCCGGCACCGACCAGGCCCTGGCCGAAGGCCGCGGCCCCGGGCCCGGACAACAGACTGGCGAGCGCTGCCGGAACCGCCTCGACATCACCAAAGGCCAGCGGCAAGCCTCGGGCTTGTAACGCAACCAGGCTTTCGCCCTGGGCAAGCGCGGCCAGGATCTCGGCCAGCAGCGTGCGCAACTGGTCGATGCCGGCCACCCGCAATGCCAGGCGCAGCGGCATGGCCTCACGGCCAACCTGCAGGGTATGGGCCAGGTCTTGCAGGCGCACTGGCCTATGGCGATCCAGATGATGCGCCAACCTGGCCAGTGCCTGGTGCAGGGAGTGCCGGGTGCGCGCGGACAGCGGCACGATCTGTTCTTCGTCCGGTCCTGGCGGTGCCTCGCCCGCGTTCGTGCCTGGGTACTCTTCCAGGATCAGGTGGGCATTCGAGCCGCCGGCGCCGAAGGCACTGAGCGCGGCCCGACGCGGCACGGCCTGGGCCATGCCGTCGATCTCCAGCAGCGGCTGCGGCCAGTCGGCCAGCGTACGTTGCAACACGAATGGCGAGTTCTCGAAGTCCAACTGTGGATTCAACTGGCCAAGCAGCAACGATGGCGCCAATTGCCGGTGCCGCAATTGCAGTACCAGCTTGCTGAGGGCACACATGCCCGAGGCGGCTTCGGCATGCCCGACATTGGATTTGACCGAACCGATGGCGCAAGACCGGGGCGCAACCCCGGCCTCGGCGAATACCCGGCTGAGGGCGCTCAACTCGATCGCGTCGCCCATGGCCGAACCGTTGGCCGCCGACTCGACATAGCTGATGGTGCGCGGGTCGATGCCGGCCCGCTTGAAGTTGCCCTCGATCAAGGCTGCCTGCAGCTTGGCGCTGGGCATCGAGAAACCATGGGTATGGCCGCCATGGTTGACCGCCGTCGACTTGATCACCGCCAGCACCGGATCGCCATCGCGCTCCGCGTCGGCCAGGGTCTTGAGCAATACCGCCCCGACGCCTTCGGCCGGCAGGTAGCCATCGCCGTCGGCGAAGCTGCGGCTGCCGGCATGGCTGCCCAGTACCTGGCCGATGCTCAGGCCGATGTACTTCTTCGGATGCAGGCTGAGATTGACGCCGCCGGCGATCGCCAACCGGCAATCGCCGTTGCGTAGCGCTTCGCCGGCGGCATGGATCGCCGAGATCGACGACGAGCACATGGTATCGATGGCCAGGCTCGGTCCCTGGAAATCGAAGAAATAGGACACCCGGTTGGCGATGGCGCTGTAGGACGTCACGGACACCAGGGACTCGCGGACCAGATCCGCGGCGAACGCCTGGTATTGCTGGTACATCACTCCGACGAAGACTCCCACCTGCTGCTGATAGCGTTGCTTGAGCTGTTGCCGGGTGATGCCGGCGCTTTCCAGCAGGTTCCAGCAGGTCTCCAGGAACAACCGGTCGTTGGGGTTGATGATCGGTGCCTCGCGGGGCGAGAGATTGAAGAACAGCGGATCGAAATCCTCGATGCCATCGAGAAAGCCGCCCCATTTGCAGTAGGTCTTGTCGAAGCGCCCGCGCTCCGGGTGGAAATAGGCCTGGTGGTCCCAGCGCGCGGCTGGTACTTCGCTGATCAGATCCTGGCCCGCGGCCAGCTTGCGCCACAAGGTCTCCAGGTCTTCGGCGCCCGGATAGCGCCCACTGATCCCGACGATCGCCAGGTCGCGACCGCCAGTGGCCGCTGGCTGTGCGGCCCGGGCCTGGCGCTGGCCCTGTCGCCGCGCGGCTGCCGGTGCCACCCGGGGCGCGGCGTCGGCCTGACCGGGCGGCGCACGGCGCGCCTGTCCCGGCGCCAGCAACTGGCGCAGCCGCTCCGGTTGCTGGCGGCTGAAATACTGGCTCAACTCGCGCACAGTCTGGTGTTCGTACAGCAGGGTATTGGGCAGCGAGCCGAAGCTTCGCTCCAGCTGGCCGGTCAACTCGGTCAGCAGGATCGAATCGGCCCCATAGCGTTCGAACGACTCGTCGCTGTCGATCTTCTCCTGGGGACGCTTGAGGGTCTTCGCCAGCAGCTGCTTGAAATAGCGGAGCGCCAGGTTCTCCAGCTCATCCTCCATGACCTGCGGCACGGGTGCGGCTTCTGGCTCGACCGTCGCTGGTCCAGGCGCCTGGCGCTGCCCGGCGATGAAGCTTCTGATCCTGGCGATATCTCCTTGCAGCACCAGCCAGCGCCCAGCGCCTTGGGCACTGGCCAGTAGCCGGCGCAACGTGTTCAGGCCGCCGGCATCGCTCAAGGGACGGATTCCGCTGTGCTCGAACATCTGGCGTTCGCGCAGGGCATCGATCCCCATGCCGCCGTTGCGCCACAACGGCCAGTCAATCGCCAGGGTCCGCCCATGGCGCAGGCCTGCCTGGACCTGGGCGTTGCGCCAGCCGGCCCATTCATCCATGAAGCCATTGGCCAGGGCGTAGTCGCCCTGCCCTGGGTTACCGATTACCGCGCTCACCGACGAGTACAGCACGAAGCAGTCCAGCATCAGGTGCGCGCTGGCGAGGTCGAGGTTCAGCACCCCCGCCACCTTGGGCGCCAGTACCGCCGCCATGTCGCTTGCGCGCTTGTTGCACAGGCGACTGTCGCGAGTGATGCCCGCGCAATGGACAATCCCGTTTAGCGTGCCGAACAGGTGCTCGCAGCGCTCGACCAGTGTCCGTACCGCCTGCGGGTCGCTGATATCCAGGGCGTGCAGATGCACCTCGGCGCCCAGCGCCCGCAGTGCCTCGATGCGAGCCTGCGCGTGCGCCGATAGTTGGTCGGCCCCACGACTGGCCAGCACCAGTCTCACGCCTCGGGCCTGGCGGGCAATGCTGTGTGCCAGCAGCAAGCCCAGGCCACCGGTACCACCGCTCAACAGATAGGCCCCGCCCGGTCGCCAAGGATCGGCAGGGTCGTCGGCCAGCGTGGTTTCCTCCCAGGCAAGCACCTGGCGCTGGCCTGCGAGGTAACGCACCTGCTCGGCATCCCGCCGGCCATTGTCCAGCAGCCGTTGGGGCTCCAGGTCCCCGGGCAGTTCCAGAAGCTGGACGGCGGCCACCAGGCCTTCGTTCCTGGCCGTCTTGAGCAAGGCCAGCAAGGCCTTGAAAACGGCGGTGGCCGGCCCTGCTTCGCCCCATACCAGTTGCACCAGGCTGTCGGCGGGGCACGCCTGCAAGCGCTGGATCAGGAAGCTGGCCAGCTCCGGCAGGGCAACGCCCGGATCGTCGGGCACCTGGGGCAAACGTTCGATAACGATCGATTGCTGCGCGCCGGCCAGGGCCTGGCAACTATCTTGCAGGGATTGCAGGTCCACGGTCGGGGCTGCGGCCACCAACACCCACTGCCGGGCAACGGATCGCTGAGCGGGCTGTTCAAGGGTTTCGTCGCGCCACACTGGACGCAGGACCAGCAGCGGCTCGGCGGCCGCCGCAAGCACCCGCGACGAAAAACCCTGCAGGCGCAGGGCTATGCGCCCCTGATCGTCGCAAAGGTCCACGTCCAGCTTGCTGATACGCCCGGGCTGGTGGCCGGCGCCATGGCGCACCCAGGCCTGGCACGGCTGCTTGAGCAAGCGCAGATCGCCAAGGATCACCCTGTCCAGGGCGAACGGCACCAAGGGCCGTGGCTCCTGACCGGTTGCTTGATGACCCGGCTCGGCCAGGCCCATCCCGGCCTGCAAAGCGGCATCGAGCAGGCCGCACGGTAAGTCAGTGGCGGTATCTGGCTCGCCCAGCAGCTTGGCCAATACCTGGTCGTGGCCGGCCTGCAGTGCCTGGATCCGGCGAAACCGTTCGCCATAGACCAGGCCCATTGCGGCGAACACGCGATAGCAATGTTCCGGCTCCAACGGCCGCTCGCCGGTGGCGTTGGCGATGACCGCCAGGTCCAGCGGTGCCGGTTGCTCGCTGGAACCCAGCAGGGCCACCCCGGTGCAGTAACACGAGTCATCGCCCAGGGCATCGCGGATCTCGAAACGAATCTCACCGGCGCCCTGCTCCGCCAGTTCGATATCGATCAGCAACTCACCGCCCTCATGGCACATGGGGCGGCGCCAGGCGATGTTCTTCAGGCCTGCCAGGCGTTGCTCAGCGCCCAGGGACAACTCCAGGGCGGCCCTGGCCATCTCCAGGTAGGCCACGCCAGGCAGGGTCTTCCGGCCATTGACCCGATGCTCGGTGAAAAACCACTCGTTGCCGCTGAAGCGACTGCTAAAGCGTTGCCCCGAGAGATCCGAAGTATTGCGGTGTACCAGCGGATGCAGGGCGCCCGGCCCCGGTTGCACCGGCTCGGCGCCGGTGCTGAGCCAGTAGCGTTCGCGGCTGAACGGATAGGTCGGCAAGGGAATGCGTGTCGGCCGGCAGTGCCGGTAGAGCTGGCGCCAGTCCACTTCGGCGCCCTGGACCCACAAGCCCAGCAAGGTGCTGCCATCCTGCTGCTGAGCGCCAAGCACTTGCTTCGCAGCACTCGGGGCGCAGGCCCGGATGCCAGCGCCGCAGGCACGCAACTGCTCCACCAGGCTGGCGTGACTGTGGGCTACGAAGGCCAGCCGGTACTCCATCGCCTCGCGACCCAGTTGCAAGCTGGCGGCCAGTTCCGCCAGGGCCGGTGGTCGTTGGCCATGCAGGAACTCGAGCAACTGCCGGACCCGCGCCTGCAGGGCGTCGGGGCTGCGGGCCGAGAGCGGGAACAAGGTCGCCGCCATGCCTGGTTGCGCCGTGACCTCGACGGGGTCGACCGCTTCAAGCACCACATGGGCGTTGGCCCCGCCGAAGCCGAATGAACTGACGCCGGCCCGGCGCGGCAGCGGATTGCCTTGGCTATCCTGGGCCGATGGCCATTCGCGCCCGGCCTGGAGGATCTCGAACGGGCTGTCGGCCAGCTCGATATAGGGATTGAGCCGTTCGCTGTGCAGGCTCCTGGGCAGATAACCGTTGTGCAGTACCAGCAGGGTCTTGATCAGCCCGGCGATCCCGGCTGCGGACTCGAGATGGCCGATGTTGGTTTTCACCGAACCCAGGTAGCAACGCTGGCCGGGCTTGGCGCCCAGTTCGGCGAAGGCCTGCTTGAGCCCGCTGATCTCGATCGGGTCGCCCAGGCGCGTGCCCGTGCCGTGGGCCTCTATGTAGCCGATGCTGGCGATGTCCAGGCCGCGGTACGCTTGCTTGAGCAATTCGGCCTGGGCCCTGGGATTGGGTGCGGTCAGGGAGTTGGCATGGCCGCCATGGTTTTCCGCCGAACCGATGACCGTCGCGACGATATTGTCGCCATCGGCCAGGGCCTGCTGGTAGTCCTTGAGGATCACCACCCCGACGCCTTCGCCCCGCACATAGCCGTCGGCATCGTCGGCGAAGGCCTTGCAACGGCCGCTCGGACTGAGCATGCCGGCCTTCAGCGCACCGATGAACACCATGGGTTCCAGGCACAGGTTGACTCCGCCAGCCACCGCCACCGCGCAATCGCCGTTGCGGATCGCCTGCACGGCGCGATGGACCGCCACCAGCGAGCTGGAACAGGCGGTGTCGACGGGAGCGCTGGGGCCATGGAAGTCGAACAGGTAGGAAATGCGGTTGGCGATGATCGAGTGGGCATTGCCCGTAGCATCGTGGCTGCCAGCATCGGCGCGGGCCAGCAGGCCGTTGTAGTCGGCGGAAGAAATGCCGATGAAGACCCCCGTATCGCTGCCTCGCAGGTCGCCGGGGCGAATACCCGCATGCTCGAAGGCGGCCCAGGTCTGCTCCAGCACCAGCCGATGCTGCGGGTCCATGGCCTCGGCCTCGCGTGCGCTGATCCTGAAGAAGTCGGCGTCGAACGCCAAGGGCTCGTCGATGAAGCCGCCCGGGCACGCGAAGGCATCCCGCAGGTGGGCACGCTCGGCGATGCCCGGCAAGTGCCAATAGGGCAACTCACTGATGTGCGAACGCTCCTGGCGCAACGCCTGCCAGAATTGCCCGGCGTCGGCAGCCCCCGGAAAACGTCCGGAAAAACCGACGATCGCCACCCGGGTGCCCGCTGCCTGCGGCGCTGGCCGCGGGCGGGAAATCTCGCTGACCTGGCGCCTGTCCCGGGGCGCCGGCGCACCGGCTTGGCGCGGCGACGGTCGCTGGTTGGGCAGACGGATGTCGGATGTATGGTTCGAGGTTGTATCGTTCATGCCCTTACCGTCCTGGTTCGCCCGGCAGCCTGGCCGGCCGGGTCGCTTCTGCCGCTCAATGCAGCGCCTTGTGCTGTGCTTGCAGCCTTGCCGCCAATTCACCCAGTTGCTGCTTCTCATAGAACAGGTCGGGCATCAGCCGGGTGCCGAAGCGCTTGTTCAGGCTGTCGGTCAGTTGCATCACCATGATTGAGTCCAGCCCCAGGTCATGCACCTGTGCCGACTGGCCGATCTCCTCGGGCGAGAACCCCAGCTTGTGCTGCAACTGTTCCTGGATGAACGCCAGTACCTGGTCCCCTGGATCGCCGGCACCGGTATCCGCCCTGGCGACCTGCGGCTTGGCCTCGCCGGCGGAGCTGGCCTGCAGCGACGACCGGGAAACATCGGCGACCTGCCCCGCAAGCCATGGGTGGTCGTGGTCGATAGCCGCCAGCTGGCGTTGATCGAGATGCAGGCTGACCCGATCGGCCTTGAGGCAGATCCGCGCCTGCTCATCGAGTACCAGTAAGCAACAAGCCAGGCCGTCGGTTCCCAGCCCGATACCGCTGAGCACCACCGTGAAGTCGCCGGCCGGTGACTGGTAGCAGCACAGCTGCTCGATATTGCGTATCACCACCTGGGCCTGGCCCAGCCCCAGCTGGTCCAACAACAGGTAGAACGCCTTGTCGAGGGTGGTCGCCAGGTACGGCGTCAGGTGCAGGTTGGCGGCGTGGTGATTGTGCCGGTTGAGCGGTGGCCGGCCTTCGAGCAGCAAGCCACTGCCGCCGACGACCCACCCGCCGGTGTTCTCCAGGTAGGGAGCAAAATCGTAGCCGGCCCGGGCCAGGCGTTCGCTGGCATCGGTGGCCGGTTGGCGGCTCAACAGCTCGTCGGCGGCATCGAGCCAGGATTGCGCCACGACCGGTTGCCCGCCCGCCAGTGGGTTGATCAGGGCGAACCCCAGGTTGATCGACTGGCCATCCTGGCGTAGCGCATCGAAATCCAGCTCCAGTTGCCCGGCATCGATTTCCAACAGGCGATAACGCAGCCCGCCAACCGTCGCCCAATCGCCGATGAAATGCTCGAAGGCGCAGGATACCGCCAGCGTGCTGCCGTCGAATCGCTCCACCAGCGCCGGCATCGCCAGAGCCACATCGACGAAGTTGAAGGCACCGAGGCGCTGGCCGCCGGGTGCCCGGTACAGGTAGTCGAGCAACTGCGCCGGCGCCAGTTCGCAGCGAAACAGCGCGCCCTCAGCGGTGCTGGGGCAACTCTCGCTCACCAGTGGATGCAGTTTGCGGGTGAACATCGACGGGTTGATGATCGCCGACTCGTAGCCCGGCTCGGTGTACCAGCAGCGGTTCTTCTCGAAGGCGTAGGCCGGCAGGCTGATGCGCTGTGGCTGGCGCTCGTACAGGCTGGTCCAGTCGACATCGTTGTCGCCCCCCAGCCAGCGCCCCAACAACGCCGCCAGCGGTTCGTCCGCCCGGGGCAAGCGACTCGCCGTGGTTTCCTGGAAGTGATAGAGGCTTGCGTTGTCGTAGCGGCCCTCGATGCACTCCGCCAGGCCATCCAGCAGTGCCTGGCGGTTGGCGCAGCGGATCACCAGGCGGTTGCGCAGGTTGTTCTTGCCCACTTGCAGCGTGTAGGCGACCTGGGCCAGCGAAGCATCGCTGCTGGCCAGCCAGGTACGAAACTTTCTGAGGTTCTCCGCCAGCAGCGCCAACTTGTGCACCGAGAACACGAACGCCAGGCACTCATCCGCAATCTGCCCGGCGGCGTCGGCTGGCGGCACGAACTCCTCGACGATCATGTGGGCGTTCATGCCCCCGGCAGCGATCGACGTCAGGCCGGCGCGCCGTGGCAAGCTCTGCAGCCGGCCGTCGACCAGGTGCTCCGGGCGGCGCCACTCGACCAATTGCTGCGGCACCTTGAAGGGCGAATCGGCGAAGTCGATGTCCTGGTTGAGCACCCCCGAGTGGATCGATGGAGCGATCTGCCCGTGCTTGAGCTGCAACAGGGTCTTGGTCAGCCCGGCCACGCCCGAGGCGGCCAGCAGATGGCCGATGTTGGATTTTATCGAGCCCAGGTAGCAGAACTGCTTGTCCTGGGTATGGGGCATGAACGCATTGCGCAACCCCAGGACCTCGATCGGATCGCCCAGGCGTGTGCCCGAACCATGGCCCTCGACATAGGAAATCGACGCCGGGTGCACCTTGGCCTGCTCCATGGCCTGGCGAATCGCCAGGGTCTGCAAGTCCGGGTTGGGCACGTTGAAGCCATTGCGCTCGCCGGCATTGGTGATCGCCGAGCCCTTGATCACTCCGTAGATCTGGTCGCGATCGGCGATGGCCCGATCCAGGCGCTTGAGCAGCACCGCACCGACCCCTTCGCCGATCACCGTACCGTCGGCGCCCACTCCGTAGCTGTTGACCGACCGGGAAGTGATCGAGGTGAAGTTGCCCTGTGAGGTATTGACCACCGTATAGGGGTGGTACATCAGGTTCAGGCCGCCGGCCAGGACCATCATGGTTTCATCGTGGCGCAGCATCTGGAAGGCGGTATGGATGCAGGTCGAGGATGACGAACACATGGTATCGATGAACAGGCTCGGCCCGGTCAGGCCATAGAAGTACGACACCGTCATGGGAATGGTGGCCATGCCCGAGCCAGAAGCCATGGCGCCGGCGGACAGATTGTGTTCGAAACCGTAGTAGTGATAGTCGTTGCTCATGGCTCCCAGCAGCACGCCGACGTTGCCGCCATAACGGCGTTGCAGGGTCTCGCGGGAATAGCCGGCGTCCTCGAAGGTATGCACCGCGGTTTGCAGGAACAGCCTGACTTCCGGCGACATGTGGTCGGCATAGACCTTGGGCATCTTGAAGTAGCTGTAGTCGAACTTGTCCACATCCTTGATGAATGAGCCGTTGATGCACGTGGTCTTGCCCAGCACGTCACGGTTCTTGTAGTAGAGCTTGGCATGGTCCCAGCGCTCGGCGGGGAACTCGTCCATGCAGTCGACGCCATTGGCCAGGTTGTGCCACAGCTGGTCGATGTCGTCGGCCCCCGGGTAATGGCCGCCCAGGCCGATCACCGCCACGTATTGCGCCAGGTCGCTGTCCGGCACCGGCTGCTTGGAGGCCGACGCCACGGCCGCTGCGGCACGGGCGAAGCGATCCACCGGCGATGGCCCCTGGGCGATGCCGGCCGCTGGCGTCAAGGCATCACCGGCGAACATAGCGACGAAGTGCTGGCGATACTTCTGCGCGAAGTGCTCGACCATGCCGGCGATGTTGACGTGCTCGAACAGCAGGGTCTTGGGCAACGAGCCCAGGTGTTTTTCCAGTTCGTTGGTCACCCCGACCGCCATGATCGAATCGAACCCGTAGGCCTCGAACTTCTCCGCCGGGTGGATCTTCGCCGCATCGACCTGGGTCACCTTGGCCACGATCTGCACGATGAAGGCCTGGATCCGCTGGCGCAGCTCGCTGTCGCCGAGGCTTGCGCCGCTGTCGACGCGGGGTGGCGCTCCAGCCGGGGGGAGTCCCTGGCCGGCAGGGGCCAGGCCGATACCGGCCAGGCGCGCGGCCTCGCCATACACCACCCAGGCCTGGGCGGTGACCGACTCGGCTAACAACAGTTGCAGGCTTTGCAGGCCCACCTCCTGGGGCATGGGCACGATGCCAAAGCGTTCGCGCAGTTGTTGCTCGATCACTGGCGCCAGGCCCATGCCACCGTCGCGCCACAACGGCCAGTTGATGCTCAGCGAGCGGCCCTTGCGCTTGCCGTCGGCGCAAAGCGCTTGCCGATAATGCATGTAGGCATCCATCCAGGCGTTGGCACAGGCATAGTCCGCCTGCCCCAGGTTGCCCAGGGCCGCCTGGGATGAACAACAGACGAAGAAGTCCAGTGGCCGTTCGCCAACGGCCAGGTCCAGGGCCTCGAGCCCCCTGACCTTGGCCGCCAGCACCTGGGAGAAATCACTGGCGCGCTTGCCCGGGATCAGGCCATCGCGGATCACCCCGGCACTGTGGATCACCCCGTGCAGTTCACCCTGCCCGGCGTGGATGGCATCGATCCACCGGTTCACGGCCGCGGCGTCAGCGACATCCAGCGCCTGGTAGAACACCCGGGCACCGAGCGCCTGCAGCTGCTCGAAGGCCTGCTGCATCTTCGGTTCGCTGGCCGAACGCCCGGCCAGGTACAGCACCGGGTTGCGGCAACTACGGGCAATGTGCCGGGCGAACAACAAGCCCAGGCCGCCGGCGCCGCCGGTGATTGCATATACCCCGCCGTCGCGCCATGGCCCGGGCTCGCGCTGTGGCTTGGAGGCGACGGCCAGCTCATGCCATTGACGGGCATAGAGGCTGCCGTTGGCCAGCACTCGCACCCGCTGCCGGCAATGGACGCGGCTCTGCTGTTCGATCATCCGGTACATCCCCGCCTCTCCCAGGTCGGGGTCCAGCAGCACCAGGCGCGCCTGCAACTGGCCGTTTTCGATCATCGCGGTGCCGAGCAGCGCCTCCAGCGCCCCCAGGCGCAGGTCGGACTGGCCCTGGACGACATAAAGCTGCAGGTAGTCGCCCGCCGTGGCATCCCGCCGTTGCAGGTAGTCGAGCAAGGCCAGCGCCGCAGCCTCGTACACCGCCGCGCCGGTGGCCCCGGGCGCCCCGGGCAACAGGCTGACCTGGGCGCTGAACTGCTCGCGCAGTCGCGTTACCACGGTATCCGGCAGCCCCAACAGCAGCAACTGTGGCCGGACGCCCTCTGGCAGCGGCTCGCCGGGGTCATCCAGGCTCTGCCAGGACGGGGTGCGGATCGAGCGTGCCAACTCGCTGTCGTCTTGCCTGGCCTGCGCTACCGGCAACACCGAGGCCTGATCCTGGGTCCGCCGTGAGCTGAACCCTTCCAGTTGCAGCAGGCACTGGCCGGCCTGGTCGTGGATCTGCAGGTCGACCTTGTCGATCGTCGTGCCGGCCGGCAGCGCTCCACGGCTGGCGAGCACCGTCAGTGGACCGTCGCGCAGCGCCTGCGCGAGCGAGCCATGCACCCGCAGGCGGTCCAAGGCGAACGGTAGCGCCGGGCCCGTCGCCTGCGGACCTTGCCCCAATACCGTGGCGATATGCAGTGCACTGTCGAGGATGCCCGGGGGCAGCGCGACGCCGTTCATCTGCGGATCGAGGGCACCGGCCGACAACTGGCCGAGCACCTGGTCGCGGCCCAGGCGGATCTGCCCGGCCGCGCGGAAGCTGCTGCCGTAGTGCACGCCCAGGCTGGCGAAGCCCTGGTACAGCGCCTCGTGGCTGCGCTCGCCCAGGTCGCAGCCGGCTTCCAGCTGCGCCAGGTCCAGGGCGGCGGGAGCGACCACCGCTGCCAGCAGCGCATCGCCCTGGGCATGCAGTTGCTGCTCGCTGCCGTCGAGGCTGTAGATCTTGAACGACAGGCGATCGGCTGCCTGGGGCGTGAGTTCACAGAACAACTCGATCTCGCCGGCTTCCACCGTCGACAAAACCAGTGGCCGCAGCCAGGCCAGGTTGCACAAGGTGACGTGCTGCATGGTTCGTTCGCTGGCCCGGACGATGGCCTCGCGCGCCATCTCCAGGTAGGCGACCGCGGGAAACACCCGTTGCTCGCCGATCCGATGATCGACCAAAAAGCGCTCCTGGCCACTGAAGCGGCTGGCGAAGCACGGGCGGGCCAGGGTCGAGAGGTTGCGCTGCAGCAGCGGATGCAGCCATTGGGCTTGCGGCCCGGTCGCGGACGACTGGCGCTGGCGGGCCTGGGGCCAGTAGCGCTCGCGGGCGAACGGATAGCCCGGCAGCGCTATGCGCGCCGGCGGCGTGGCGAACAGCCGTCCGCCGTCGAGTTCGTAGCCCTGGCGATAACAGTCCGCCAGCCCCGCCAGGGATTCGCGCAGCGTCTCTGCCTCCGCGCCCCGGCAATCGCCCTGCAACTGCTCGATATAGCGCACGACGGTCTTGCCCGGGGTGAAGTCGCGATCCACCTCGCCGGCGAACAGGTTGGGCCGTTTCTCGCCGGCCAGGTGGCACTGCAAGGCGTAGCACGTTTCCTGCAGGTCCGCCGCCACCAGTGCCAGGCGATGCCGGAAGTGATGGCGACCTTCGAGCAGCGTATGGCTGATGGAGGGCAGTTGCTCATCCAGGTAGCCACCGCGCTCCAGCGCTGTCTTCAGCTGTGCGGCCCGGTCCTGGAGGGCCTCGGCGCTCTTGGCCGACAGCACCAGCAAGTAGCACGCCTGCCGTGCTTGCCCCGCGGCCGGTTGCCGACTGTAGGCCTGCAGCACCACGTGGGCATTGGTACCGCTCATGCCGAAGGCACTGACCGCCCCGATCCGTTCGTGCCCGCGTCCGGCCCGGGGCCAGGCTTTGTTGGCCTTGTTGACGTAGAACGGACTCTGTTGCCACTGGATGTAGTCGTTTTCCTGTTCGCAATACAGGCTGGCGGGAATGGTCTCGTGGCGCAGCGCCTGCACCAGGGCAATGACACTGACCAGGCCCGAGGCGGCGAAGGTATGGCCCAGGTTGGTCTTGGTCGAGGTCAGTGCGCAATGCCCCGGGGGATTGCCGCGGAACGCATCGTTCAGGGCATTGATCTCCACCGGGTCGCCCAACTGGGTGCCAGTGCCGTGGGCCACGATGTAGTCCACCTCCCGGGTCTGCAGTCCGGCGCGCCGGTAGACGTCCTCCAGCAAACGTTGTTGCGAGGCACCACTGGGCGCGGTGATGCCGTTGGTCTTGCCGTCGTAGTTGATGCCGCTGGCCCGCAGGGTCGCGTAGATCCGGTCGCCGTCGGCCTCGGCCCGGGCCAGGGGCTTGAGCAATACGCAACATACGGCCTCGCCCGGGACCATGCCGTTGGCCCGGTGATCGAAGGCGAAGCACTTGCCATCCGGCGAGAGCATCCCGGCCTGGGTCATGCCGATGAAGGCGTCGGCCGAGAAGATCAGGTTGACCCCGGCGGCGATGGCCATCTCGCATTCCTGGTTGCGCAGGCTGGAAGCGGCCTGGTGCAATGCCACCAGCGCCGACGAGCAGGCGGTATTGATCGCCATGGCCGGGCCGGTGAGGTTCAGGAAGTAGGCCAGCCGCGAGGCGAGGATGCCGTTATGGCTGGAGGTCAGGCTTTCTTCGCCGGCCAGCCGCTGGAAGTCGCCCTCCTCGACGCCGACGAACATTCCCACCCGCTGCGCCGCCAACTGGCGCGGGCCGATTCCGGCATCCTCCAGGACGTTCCAGCCCTCCTGCAACAGCAAGCGCTGGCGGGGATCGAGTTGGCTCGCCTCGCGGGGCGAGATCTCGAAGAACAGTGGGTCGAACTCGTCGATTCCCGGCACGCTGCCCATCCAGATGCAACGGGTCTTGGCTGGGTTTTCCCGGGGATCGCCGTAGTGTTCGCGCCAGTCGTAGCGTTGCGGTGCGATCTCATCGACCATGTCCCGGCCTTCGGCCAGCAACTGCCACAGTTCATCGGGGCTACGAGCCCCGGGAAACCGTCCGCTGAGGCCGATGATCGCGATGCTGTCCGCCTGGCCCCCCGGGCTCGTGGCCTGTGGCATCGGCGTGGCAGGCTCAAGCTCAAGCTCAAGCTCAAGCTCAAGCTCAGGCGCGGGGGCTGGGCCCTGGGGCCGCAGGTAGCAGGCTTCGACGGCTTGCCGGTGCTGCGTGAGCAAGTAAGCGGCCAGTTTCGCCAGGGTCGAGTGGCTGAAGAATACTTCCGGGGTCAACTTCAACCCCAGGTGCCGGCTTAGCAGCCCGGCATATTCGGCCAGGCTGATGGAATCGAAACCGAAGTCGGCCAGGTTGCGGTCGTCGTCCAGCGCCTGCCGTTCGGCCTGCAAGGGCCTGCTCGCCAAGTCGCGCAGGTCCCAGGCCAACGCCTGCTCGAGACTCAGGCCCTTGAGTTCCGGACGCCCTGCCCCTGCATGGCGCGTCGACGCCACGGTGGCGGCCTGGGGCTTGGCGAGCGGCCGGTCGATGCCGGCCACCAGTTGCCGCAGACGCTCGGGTTGGCCGGCCAGAACCATGACCTGCTGGATATCGCTGGCGACCGCCCTTTCCAGCCAGTCCAGGCCCTCGGCGCTTTCCAGCAGCCGCTGGCCGCTGGACTTGAGATAGAACTCGGTGGAATCGCCCTCGCCCACCGTCATCCCACCTTCGCGCCATAACGGCCAGTTGATCGTCACCACCCGCCGGGCCTGCTTGGCCTGGACATGCCGGGCGTAGGCCTGCTGGAAGCGGTTGGCCATGGCATAGCTGCAGGCACCCATGTCGCCGAGCAGCGCCGAGCTCGAGGAAAAATGACAGATCAGCGCCAGGGGCTGCTCCGCCAGCACTTGGTCCAGCACCTGGCTGGCCTCGACCTTGGCCTTGAGCACCGCGGCGAATTCCTGCGGCGAACTGGCCAGCACGTTGCCACTGGCCTTGAGGCCGGCGGCATGCACCAGGCCATCGATCGGCCCGCTGTGGACCAGGACCTGGGCCAGCGCGGCGGTCAGTGCCTGGCCATCGGCGCAATCGGCCTGGACATGGAAAACCCGGCAGCGCGCATGCCCCAGCGCCTCGATGCGCGCCCGGGCGCTTGCCGACAACGGCGAGCGCCCGTTGAGCAACAGCTGCAAGCGGCCGCTGGAGCGTTGCCTGGCCCGCTGCGACAGGTGACTCGCCAGCAGCCAGCCCAGTTCGCCGAGCCCGCCGGTGATCAACAAGGTGTCCAGCCGCTCCAGGGCCAAGGGGGCGCTGCCAGCCTCGAGGGTGACAGGAACCAGCGTCGGCCGCAGCGGCTCAAGGTCCTGGTACAGGCGGCTGCCCAGCACTTCGCCGCTCAGTTGCCGCCACACCCGTGGCAACCAGCGGTGATCGTCGGGCGAGTCCTGGGGACAATCGATAGCCACCGTCACCGGGCAGTCGAGCAAGGTGCCCAGGGAGCGCTCGATGCCGATCCACGACTCCAGGTGGCAACGTTCCAGGACATCCCTGGCGCGTCCGGCCAACAATAGCCGCTGGATGGGCCTCGCGCTGGCGGCCATGGCCTTGAGCAAGGCGACGATCGGGCTGCTGTCGCTGCTCCAGCGCCGATCGTCCATGGCCCACAGGTACAGCACGCGGTCGGGGCAAAAATCGGCCAGCGCCTGGTGCAAGCCATGCTGCAGTCGCTGCGGATCCTGTGCCGCGACTCGGCGCTGGCCATCCTCCTCAGGTTCGTTGGCCAGGGCCGCAGACACGAACAGCAGTTCGCTGCCCGGGCTCAGGGTCTGCGCCACATCGGCCAGTTGCCGGCGTAGCGAGGGATCGCCCAGCAGGCACAGCACCCGCAGCGGCCGGGCCTCACCCTCGGGTTCGGCAACGGCCAGCCACTGTTCGCTAAAACCCAGTAGCGCGCTGTCGGCGCTGCCGGTGCCGAGGCTTGTGGCGTCGCCAGTCGTCGTGCCCTGGGCCGGGGCTTCCAGCCAGTAGCGGTCCTGGGCGAAGGCATAACCGGGCAGGCTGATTCGTGCCGGCAAGCAGTCGGCGTCATGCAACCGCTCCCAGTCGATGCTCTGCGCCGGTTCGCTGAGCCACAGCGCGGCCAACTGCGAAAGGTCTGCGCGGTCCAGGGCCTGGTTGATATCGAGGCTGGCGGCGGCAAAGGTGGCGTCGCGCTCGCCAGCGCTCCAGGCTTGCAGTTGGTGTTGCAGTTGCTGCAAGTCGGTGACCAGGAAAATCGCCCGGGCCGCCATGGCCTCGCGGCCGACTTGCAGGGTGTAGGCCAGGGCGCCGAGATCCGGAGCCTGGTGCTCGAGGTAGGCCAGCAGTTGCTGCACCTGCTGGCGCAAGCGCGTGTCATCGCGCGCCGAGAGCGGCACCAGCACCGGCTGGCCATGGTGGATGGCGAACCGGCGGAGTTCACGGTACTCCTCCAGCACCGCGTGGGCATTGGTGCCGGAAAACCCGAAGGAACTGACTCCGGCACGCCGTGGTGTGGCCTGTTCCGGCCAGTCGCGGCCTTCCACGTCGATCAGCAGCGGCGAGTCATCGAGCCTGATATGGGGGTTCTGCTCCTGGAAGTGCCCCAGGGCGGGCAGCTTGCGGTGCTTCAGCTGCTGCACCACCTTGAGCACCCCGGCGATGCCGGCCGCCCCCTCGGCATGGCCGATGTTGGCCTTGACCGAGCCGATATGGCAGAAACCCCGGTCCTGGGTATAGCGGGCAAAGGCTCGCTTGAGGGCATTGATCTCGATCGGATCGCCCAGCCGGGTGCCGGTGCCATGGGCCTCGATGTAGCCAAGCGTCCGCGGATCGATGCCGGCGTTGCGCCAGGCCTGCACTATCACGTTTTCCTCGCCGGTCACGCTGGGCGCCGTCAGCGATGGGGTATAGCCGCCGTGCAGCGCCGCCGAGCCCTTGATCACGGCATGGATCGGGTCACCATCGGCCAGGGCCCGGGACAGCGGCTTGAGCAGCAGGGTCGCTACGCACTCCCCTGGCACATAGCCGTCGGCGCGGGTGTCGAAGGTGTGGCAACGGCCAGTGGGCGACAACGCGCGGATCGTCGAGAAATAGCGGTAGTGCCAGGACGACAGCAATAGGTTGCTGCCACCGACCAGGGCCATGCCGCATTCGCCGTTGCGCAGGGCGACGCAGGCCGCGTGCAACGCGACCAGCGACGAAGAGCAGGCGGTATTGAACATCAGGCTCGGCCCCTTGAGGTCGAACCAGAAGGAAATCCGGTTGGCGGCGATGGTGCCGCTGCCGGTGGCGATGTACGGGTCCATGGGCAGGCCGAGCTCGCCGATCTTGTCCACATACTCGTTGAAGCACGAACCGATGAACACGCCGGTGTCGCTGCCACGTAACCGGCGGATCACCCCGGCATCCTCGGCGCAGGTATAGGCGCTCTGCAGCAGCAGGCGCACCTGCGGGTCCATCCACTGCGCCTCGCGACGCGACATGTTGAAAAAGCCGGCATCGAAGCGGTCGACCCCGTCGATGAAACTGCCCCAGCGCGAATAGGTCTTGTCCTTGGCCTCGGGGTCGGCATCGAACCAGGGCGCAATGTCCCAATGATCCTCGGGCACGGTCTTGATCAGCTCGCGGTCGTGCCAGATATTGCGCCAGAACTGCTCCAGGTCGCCGGCCTCGGCGAACTGCCCGTGCTGGCCGATGATGGCGATATCCTGCTCGCTTGCGTCACTGTGTCCGGCCCGCGCGGTCGGCGCGCTGTTCGGGACGGGCGCCGGCATCGCGCCGGTGGTGTCCGTGGTATCCGGCTGGTCGAGCAAACGACCGAAGGCCGCCCCGTGCTCCTGCCAGAGAAAGCCCGCCAGCTCGACCAGGCTCGGGTATTCGAAGAACACCGTCGGCTCCAGTTCGATGGCCGTGGCGCTGGCGATGCGTTGCGCCAGGTCCACCAGGTGCGCCGACTCCAGGCCCAGGTCCATCAGGTTGCGCTGACGTTGCTCGCGACTGATGCCGCTGGCGCCGATCCCGTGCAATTGGGCTAGCAGGTAGGCCTCGATGGCCTCGCGGCTGGCGCCCTCGGTCGGTAAAGCCGGTTCCAGGTTGCTGTTGCGCAGGCGCTTGAGCGAGCAGCCGCTGAACTGCGCGACCAATTCGCCGTCGTCGCTGTACAGCCCGGCATCGAACAGCAGCAGTTCGCCGGAGTTCTTCAACAACTGCCCACGGATCCAGCCACTCATCGGGGCTTGGCGGCGGTGCAGCGTCAAGGACTTGATCCCCAGGGGAATATGCATGCCGGACAGGCTCTCCCCGTCCAGCAGCGGGACGATGCTCAAGAATGCGCTGTTGATCAGCAAGGGGTGCAAGCCGTAGTGGCGCTCGTCATCCACCACCACCCGGGCCAGCACCTCGGGACGTTCCGGCTGCCGGTAGAGCGCTTGCAGGGTGCGATAGCTGTCGCCGATGAACAGCTGTTCGCTGACCTGGTAGATGGAGGCCGGGTCCAGCCGGGTCATCGTGCTGCTCAACTCGACGGGAGCGATGGCCTGGTGCTCGGCAGCCACCGCCGTCAGCTCGCCGCTGGCCGCCACTTGCCAGGGCGCCTGCGCGCTGCGTCGGCATACCGCTTCGAACCCGGGCCCGCCAGCCCGGATCGCCACCTCCAGCTGCTCGCCACTCGCCAGTGCCACTGGCGCGGCGAACAGCAGCTGGTTCAAGCGCAACGCCTCGCCCTCGGCGAGCTGGCCCAGCCCCTGCTCCAGCGCCAGGCTGGCATAGGTCAGCCCGAGGAGGATCCGTCGTTGATCGAAGCGATGATCGCGCAGGCAGGGTTCGTCGTAGCGATACACCGCGGCCGCGACCAGGTCGGCACCGGCCGTGGGCACCTGCAGCCGACGGCCTGCCGGCCCGGCCCGCAGGCTGGCCCGCAACATCTCGAACTCCCGCGCCGCCTGCTCCGGGTTGATCTCCTGGCGCTGGATCCTGCCGTGCAGAGCCCTGATTCTACTGTCCACTGCTCTCTCCAATCCTTGGTTGCGGTAGTGCCTGCATGAGCCAGAAGTACGCTGTGCCCCGCGCGTTCATGCGCCACTGAGGTCGAGCAGGGCCTTGTTCGAAGGGCGCAGGAATGGCAGGTAGGCCGGCGGCGGCAACTTGCCCACCAGGCGCGGCACGATGCCCCTGGGTCCCAGCTCCCTGGCCAGCATGGCGATGAACAGGGTGATTTCCAGCGCTGCGACATGACGCCCGAGGCAGGCGTGGGGCCCGCCCCCGAACTGGCAGGTTTCCACCTGGTTCAAGGCACGGTCCAGGCCCAGCCAGCGCTCCGGCCGCCAGCTGTCCGGGTCCGGGTAGCGCTCTGGATTGCGCGACACGTGCAGCAGGCTGACCCCGGCCATCACTCCGGCGGGGATGGTGTGCCCCATCAGCTCGAAGCTGGTGTGCACCTTGCGCATCTCGAAGGGCGCCGGTGGATACAAGCGCATGGTTTCACGGAATATCCCCTCGGCCAGCGGCACCTGGCTGGCCAGCTCCTCGTGGGTCACGGGCATGCTCGGCAGCCGGGCGACCTGCTCGCACAGCTGTTGCCAGACCCCGGGATGTTGCGACAGCTGCAGTACCGACCAGGCCATCACCGCCGCGGTGGTCTCGGAACCGGCGAAGCCCAGGCCGAGGATGTTGTGCACCAATTCGACCTCGGACATGCCATTGCCGTGGTCATCGCGTCCGAAGATCATCGCCCCTACCAGGCTGTCGTGATCATTCCTGGCCCGGGTGTCGGCGACGATCTGCGCCACCCGTTGCTCCAGCCAGCGCCGCGCCTTGCGGCAGCGCCAGGCCGGGAAACCGGGCAGGTTGATCTTCAACGGGATCATGCCGAGGAAGAACTCTTCGTATTGATGGCGCCACAGCTCCAGCTCCTGGGTCTGGATCCCCAGGATACGGAACACCACCTCCAGGGCGATGTCCTTGGTCTGCGGGAAGATCGCCAGTTTGTTTTCCCGGCACCAGTGGCTGACGCGCCGCTCGATGGTCTGCACTATGGCTTCGCCGACCTGGGCCCGGCTCAGCCCCCTGGGGGTGAAGGCGTCGGTGCTGGCCTTGCGCGCATTGCGATGGCGCGGGCCATCGAAGGCGTTCATCGCCTCACCGGTGATCACCGGCATTTGCTCGCGCAGGTAGGAGTTGTCGGTGTACTTGTTCTGCAGGATCGCCAGGCCCGCCTCGTCGGTGATCTGCAGCACCGGCAACTGGCTACCGAAGTAGGTCCAGAAGATCGGTCCGCATGCAGCCTCGGCCTGGCGCAGTTCGCCGAGGGCGTCCTTGCCGATCCGGTGGACATGGCCCAGCAAGGGGAGCTTGCCCGGCATGACCGGGAAGCCGTCCTTGAGCTTCAGATTGGCCGCCAACGACTGGGCGTGCCGGCCCGCGCCGTGGACTGCGCCGGTATCTCCTTGGATCGCTGTGGGTGTGTCCTGGGTCTGGCTCATAACATTCCCTGTTCGCTGGTTGAGCGGGTGAGCAGTTGGGTAAATTGCGCAATGTCCATTTCGCCACCGCTGATGCGCTGGTACAGCTCGCCGGAGAACAACGCCGAAGACGTCGTGACAGGCTCCGATGCAGGTAGCGGATGCTCGAACACATAGCCGGGCAGCGCGATGCGATTGCCGCCCCGGGGATACCGCGCCGGGATGTTTAGCCCGGCGCCACGGCACCAGGCCGCGGCTGCTTGCCTCGGCGAACCCGCAGCGAGCGGCGGCTCGCCAGCCTCGATGCCCGTGCTCGCCGAAAGCCAGCAATCACCTGTGGGCAGGCCGGCCCGCAACGACTCGAGTCCGGCCAGCAGTTGCGCCCGATCCTGGACCACCAGCGCGGCCCGGTGGGCCAGGCGGTGTTCGCGCAGGGCTAAACTGTAGGCCAGATCTGCAATTTCGATAGTCGGATGTTCCTCTACCAGCGCCTGGAGCTTGTGCAGGTAGAGCATCAGGCTCGTGCGGCTGGCTGCGGCGATGATCAACAATTGCTCGCCCACTGTCCTCTCGCGCTGCGCCCGGGCGTCCCGGTATTCCTCCACCACCAGGCTGGCGTAGGCACCGCCGGCGCCGAAGGAGTTGATCAGGCAGCGCCGTGGCTGGCCGTTCGCCCCGGGCTCCCAGGGCCCGCCCTCGAGCTGCAGGCGCAATGGGCTGCCTTCCAGGCGGATATGCGGATTCAGCGGCTCGGCGTTGATGGTCGGTGCCCATTGTCGATGTTGCAGTTGCAGCAGCACCTTGGTCAGTTGGGAGATGCCCGACGCCGCCTCGAGATGGCCGATGTTGGATTTCACCGTGCCCAGGGCGCAGCTGCCGGGAGGCAGTTCGCCAAAGACCTTTTTCAACGCCGCCACTTCGATCGGATCGCCAAGCTCGGAGCCATTGGCCGCCGCTTCGATATAGTCGATTTGCGCCGGTTGCAGGCCCGAGCGGCGCAAGGCCTCGGTGATCACGCTGGTCTGCTGGCGAGTATTGGGCGCCGAATATTGCAGCTTGCCGCCGCCATGGTTCAGGGCCGAGCCCTTGATCACCCCGAGGATCCGTTCGCCATCGGCCAGCGCCGTCGCCAGCGGCTTGAGCAGCACGGCACCGGCGCCCTCGCCTGGCAACATGCCGTCGCTCAGGCCGAAGCCACGGCTGAGCGTCGAGGTGCCAAGCAGATTGGCCTGCTTGAGGGTCTGGTAGCGCGACGGATCGAGGATCAGGTTGACGCCGCCGGCCAACGCCATCGCGCACTCGCCCTGCAGGATGCTCTGGCAGGCCAGGTGGATCGCCGACATCGAGCTGGCGCAGGCGGTATTGACCGCCAGGCTCGGCCCCTTGAGATCGAAGTGATGGGAAATCCGGTTAGGCAGTTGCCAGTCGGTGACATTGGCGGCGATCGCGGCGAGCTCGTCACTCTCCTGGCCCGCCGCCGGCTGGTTGTACATCGAGCCGATGAAGACCCCCACGGCTGCTCCAGCCTCCTGCTGCAAGCGCATCAGGGCATCGCGGTTGTAGCCGGCGTTCTCGAAGGTCAGCCAGGCCACTTCGAGCATCTGGCGCAGCGGCGGCGAAAAATGTCGCGCCTGGGCTTCGTCGATGCCGAATGCCTGGTGGTCGAAAGCCGTGACCTGTTCCAGGAAGCCGCCGTAATGGCCTTGTACTTGGCCATCAGGGGTTGGCCAGCGCTGGCCCTCGGCCGCGCTGACGCAATTGCGCCCGTTGCGCAGGTTGTCCCAGAACGCCTCCAGGTCGGTTGCCAGTGGATAACGACCGCCCACCCCGATGATGGCGATATCGCGTCCGTGAACCTCAGGCTCTGCAGGACCCGCAAATTGCGCGCCGGCCACCGGGCCTCGTAGCCGACTGGCCTGGGGCGCGCGTACCGTCGGCGCCGCGGGCGCTGTCATCGGCGGCGTGGCCGCGGTTAGCGCCGCCGCGAAGCGCGCGGCCAGCGCCGGTCGATGTTCGGCCATCAGGTAGCTGGCCAATTGGTCGATGGTGTTGTGTTCGAACAGAAGGGTGCGCGACAGCTCACCGGTAGTTTTCTCCAGGGCCTGGATCAGGCTGATCTGCAGGATCGAGTCGATACCATAGCGATCGAAGGCCATGTCCCGCTGCAGGCGTTCGGGCGCCATGTTGACCAACTGCGACACCACCTGCGTGACCCATTGCCGGCACTGCCCGGCCAGCAGTTGATCGTCGCTGGCCATGGGCTCGGTGTCGGCGGCCACCGGCGCCGCGACCACGGCTGGCGCCCACTCGACCGCGACCGGCAGGCAGGCCACGCCATCGCTGGCCGCGACGATGATCTGCTGGCCCAGGCCATGGCTTGGCGCAGCGGGGAAGGCGATGCGCTCGAAGCCCTGGGCCTGCAGCAAGTGCCGCCAACGCTCGGGATACAGGCCCGGGCAGCCGGGAATCCGCAACGCCGTATCGTTGTGCAGCCACCAGCCTTCGAGCAAGCCGAAGGTCAGATGGGTGAACAGCGAACGGTCGCTGATTTCGTTGAGCACCAGCAGGCCGCCCTGGCGCAGCGCGCTCTTGGCGTTCTGCAAGGTACGCCGCAGGTCGGCCGTGGCATGCAATACGTTGGTGGCGATGACCAGGTCATAGCGCTGCGGTTCGATGCCTTGCTCGGCGCAGGGTTTGTCGACATCGAAGATCGCCGTGCGCAAATAAGGCGCCCGGGGCGCGAAATGGACCTGGGCATGGCGCAGGAATGCCTGGGAAATATCGCTATAGCAGTACTCCTCGATGCCTTGTTGCCACGGCCGCAACGCCTCGATCAACGTGGCGGTGGTACCGCCGGTGCCGGCGCCGATCTCCAGGATCCGCAATGCCTGGCCACTGGCGGCCTGGCGCTGGGCGACATCGGCCACTACCTGGCCCAGCACCGCATTGAAATAGTCGCAGATCCGGTTGTTCTGGTAGACGCCCTCCACCAGGCTCATCGAGCCATCGGGAAACATCACCGCGGTGGCGGCCTGTTCACCCCGCAGGATCGCCGGCAATGCTTCCATGCAGGCTTGCACCAGGTGCAACTGCGCCTGCAAGTCGGCATCGCCCCGCCACGGCTGGCTGGCTTGTTGCCATTGCCTGCGCAGCGCCGTCGGCTCGGGCAGGGGCGAGAGCAGGTGGCCCTGCTCGTCGATATCGGCATTCTGTACCAGTAGCCGCAGGCTCTCGCGCAACCAGCGGCGGTAGAACGGCTGGGCCAGCAGGTTGGCCGCCACCGCCGGCGCGGCGGCTATCCGCTGTTCGGTCAGGGGCCCGCCGCCGGCCAACTCGCCCAGGCAGGCGAAGATATGGGCCAGCAGCAGCCGGTTCATCTCCCCGGCCGCCGCGTGATGCTGCGGTGCCGCGCCGGCGCCATGGGCCACCTCCGACCACGATTCGCGAACCAGCGCCGACCGCGCCGGGTAGCACGCCAACTGCCATTGGCTGTCGATGCCGGTGATCGCCATGGGGCGCAGTAGCTTGATCAAGCCCAGTTGCGCCAAGGGGCCGGCCAGCAGGCGATCGAGCGCCGCCATGCCCTCCGGCGGTTCGATCGAGCCCAGGCCCTGGGCAGACATGCGGGCCCGATAGGCCGGATCGGCCACCACCCCGACGGAACCCCAATACCCCCAGTTCATCACCTTGACCGCACAGGCCAGCTGTTGCCCGAGCTGCGCGGCGAAGGCGTCGGCAAAGGCGCAACCGGCGGCGTAGTTGCCCTGGCCGGCGGCACGGCTGAAGGCATTCATCGACGAAAAGAACAGTACGAAGTCCAACGCCGGGTTGTCCGCCGCGCCGCAAGCCGCGGCCAGGGCGATGCAACTCAGGCGCTTGGCATCGAACACCGCGCGAAATCTCGCCTCGTCCATCTGCGCCAGGCGCGCATCGTCCAGCACCAGTGCCGAGTGCACCCAGCCATTGATCGGCCCGCAGGCCTCGGCGACCTGCCGACTGGCCCGCACCAACTGTTCCGGGTCGGTGGCATCGGCCTGCAGGTACAAGGGTGGGGCCGCGTCATGCTGCAGGGCCAGTTGCGCCAATTGCTCGAGCTGGTCCTCTATCCGCTGGTCGGCCGCACGCCGCCCGAGCCAGACCACCCGCGCCCGCCAGTGGCTGATCAGATGGCGGCTCCAGGCCTCGCCGATTCCGCCGGCCCCCCCGATCACCACATAGACCCCGCCCTCGCGGTAATGCACCGTGCCGGCGCCCGGCTCCGGGCTGTCGGCCAGGGGCAGCAGGCGTTGCTCGAACCACTGCCCGTCGCGCCAGGCCAGGCACTGGCCCGGCACTTGCGGCTCAAGCAGCGCTTGGGGCAATGCCTGGTCATCCGACGGCAGATCCACCAGTTCCACCCGCCACTGTTCCTGCTCCTTGGCCAGAGAGCCGGCCAAGCCGTGGCAGGCGGCCAGTTCCGGCAGCAAGGGCTCAGCGGCATGCAACGTCACGCTGGCGCTGAAGACCAACTGCAGTTGCAGCGCCTGCTGCGCCACCTGCGACTGCAACAGTGCCTTGATCAAGCGAAACAGCATCAGCGTGGCCTGCTGTGCCGGGGCCACCCAGACCAGGCGCTGGAATGGCCGGCAGGCGGCCAGCTGGGCAGCGAGTTCCTCGATGTCGCCGGACTGCGCCGCGATGCACTCGAGCCCGGGGTACAAGCCGGACAGCCATTGGCGATGTCCCTCGGATGCCCCCATGACCAGGGTCGGCAGTGCCTGTATCGGGCCTGGTCGAGCGGTGCAAGCCGACCAGCGTGGTGCCAACAGGCTCAGGCCTGCCGGCAGCGCTGGGGAGCCGGCCAGCGCTGCCACCGGTTCGCGCGCCTTGCCCAGCGGCCGCGAGCTGAAGCCGCGCAGTGACACGGCGACGTGCCCCTGGGCATCGCACAGCTGGATCTCGATCCGTTGCACGGCCGAACCTGCGCGCTTGTCCAGGCTGACCAGGGCCCACATCCGTGGCTGGCAGCGACCGTGCACTTGCACCTGTTCCACGGCGAAAGGCAGCAGTGTCTCACCCTCGCCTTCCGGGCCTTGCAGCAGGCCGATGGACGCCTGGACCGCGCAGTCGAGCATGCCCGGATGCAGTAGCCAATCGCCCTCGAACCACTGTTGCGCCAACTCCAGTTGGGCCAGCACCCGGCCCTCGCCCAGCCACAGTCGCGACACCCCGCGATGGCTCGGGCCATAGGCGATGCCCAGCGCGGCGAAGCGGGTATACAGTTCGTCGGCTTCGATGCTGCGCATCCAGCCGTCCGCACGCAGTCGATCCAGGTCCAGCGCGGGCGCCTGGCTCGTCGTGACCACCTGGGCGCTGCCCTGGCAATGCTCCTGCACCACGGCACCGACCTGGGAATAGATCCGAAATTCGATCCGCTCCTGCTCCAGGTTCAACTCCACGTGCAGCTCGTCGGCTTGTGGCATCGGCCCATAGGGCACCAGCCACGCCACGTTGCGCAGTTGCAACGTGCCGCCATCCAGGACTTGCGGGTCCAGCGCGCGGACCATCGCCGCCCGGGCCATTTCCAGGTAGGCCACGCCGGGCATGGTGCTCTGGCCCGCGACCCGATGGTCAGCGAACCAGGGCTCGTCGCCCCGCCAGCGACTGCTGAAACGCTGCCGGGAGAAATCCGAGGTGTTGCGCTCCAGCAGTGGATGCAACCAGGCGCCAGCGACCGGCTGGCCGCTGCCTGGGGTACAAGCAAGATCGGTGACCCAGTAGCGCTCGCCGGCAAAGGGGTAGCCCGGCACGTTCAGGCGGCGCATCGGCCGTCCTTCCCGGTAGAACTGGCGCCAGTCGAGCGCCAGGCCCTGGACCCAGAGTTCCAGTAGCTTGTGGTACTTGCGCTTGGCGATCCAGGCCGTCAAGGCGGCCGCCATGTCGTCATCCTGGCCGAACAGCGCCAGCGCCGGGTTGTCGCCCGTGGCCAGGCCGCGATACGGCGCCTCGCCGCTGGCGACGAAGGTGTCGAGCTGGCGTTGCAGGTCCGCCAGCGAGTCGCTCAACAAGGCCAGCCGCTGCGCCATCGGCTCACGGCCGACTTGCAGCGTGTAGGCCAGGGCGTCGAGGTAGCCCTGGACATCTCCAGCGGCCTGGCTTGGGACGCTGGCGATGAACTGCGCCAGGCGTCGCGCCGACTCACGCAGCTGGTCTTCGGTGCGGGCCGAGAGCAGGAACGCCCTGGGGCCCGGCGACGCCTCGCTGGGCAACGGCTGCGGAGCGCGGTATTCCTCCAGCAGGATATGGGCGTTGGCGCCGCCGAAACCGAACGAGCTGATGCCTGCCCGGCGCGGTAGCTCGTTGCCGTCTCGATCCTTGCAGGCGGCCCAGGGACGGCTGTGCTGGACAACGTAGAAGGGGCTGCCATCGAGTTCGATATAGGGGTTGAGCGACTCGCAGTGCAGGCTCTTGAACAGGGTCTTGTGCTTGAGTTGCAACAGCACCTTGATCACCCCGGCGATCCCGGCGGCCAGTTCCAGGTGGCCGATGTTCGATTTCACCGAACCGACCCCACAGTAACCCTGGCCCGGTTGTTCGCCGCCCAGCTCATCGGCCAGTTCGCGGAACGCCATCTTCAGGCCATTGATCTCGATCGGGTCCCCCAGTTCGGTCCCCGTGCCGTGGGCCTCGATGTAGCCGATGCTGCGCGGATCGACCCCGGCCTTGCGGTAAGTGCTCTTGAGCAGCTCGGCCTGGGCACGGGGGTTGGGCGCCGTCAACGAGTTGGCCTTGCCGCCGTGGTTCTGTGCGGTACCGCGGATCAGCGCGTAGATCGGGTCGCCATCGGCTTCGGCCTGGGCGCGGGTTTTCAACACGATCATCCCCACCCCCTCGCCCCGGGCATAACCGTTGGCCTGGGCCGAGAAGGTCTTGCTGCGCCCGTCGAGCGCCAGCATGCCGGCCTTGCTGAAGCTGATCTGGGCCTCGGGAGCGACCAGGGTATTGACCCCGCCGGCGATCGCCATGGCGCAATCGCCGCTGCGAATGGCTTGCACGGCGCGGTGGATGGCCACCAGCGAGGAGGAACAGGCGGTTTCGATCGGCTCGCTGGGGCCATGGAAATCCAGCAGGAAACTCATGCGGTTGGGGCCAACCGAAGGCACCATCGCCGTGGCGCTGTAGCCTTCCACCGGTACCCCGGCCTTGGCGATCAGGCTGCTGTAGCCGGTCACCCCGGTGCCGACGAAGATCCCGGTATCGCTGCCGGCCAGGTCCCTGGCGGCATAACCGGCGTCTTCGATAGCCAGCCAGACATGGGTCATCAGCAACCGCTGCTGGGGGTCCATCAACTGCGCCTCACGCGGCGAGATGGCGAAGAACAGCGGGTCGAAGTGGTCGACACCGTGAATGAATCCGCCCCATTTGACGTTGGTCTTGTTCGGTTCCCGGTGCGGATCGCCGTAATACTCGCGCCAGTCCCAACGGCTGGCGGGCACCTCGCTGATGCAATCGCGGCCATCTTGAAGGTTGCGGCAAAACTGAGCGACGTCCTCGGCCATGGGGAAACACCCGCTGACCCCGATGATCGCGATGTCATCCAGGGCCGCACCTGCCGCCGTCGTGGCCGGCGGTGGCGCGGCTGGCCGTGGCGTCACTGTCGGCTGCGGTTGCTCAAGGGCTTGCTCCTGGGGCGCCTCGCTCCGCGGCGCAAACCGCGCAGCCAGCACATCGTGATGCTCACGCTCCAGGTAAGCGGCGAAGCGGCCAATGGTGGCGTGTTCGAAGAAGATCGTCGGCGCCAGGCTCAGCCGCCATTGCTGCTTCAGGCTGTTGGCCAGCGTGGTCAGGCTGATCGAATCGAAGCCGTACTGGCTGAACTCGGCATCGGTGCGGATATCGCTGGCGGGAATCTTCATCTGCGCGGACACCTGCTCGATCAAGGCCCGCTGCAAGGCCTGGCCCAGCCCGGGAGCCGGGGGCGCCACGCCGGCGGACCCGGGCGGCGGCGCTGCCGGCCGTGGCGCGCCGGCCACCAGCCGGATGATCGGCCCAGGCTGGCCGTGCATGACCAACACTTGGGGCAATGCCAGGGCAACGCACTGGCGCAAGGCATTGATCCCGGCGTTGCTGGGCATCGCCAGCATGCCGGTGTCCTGCTGCATTTGCCGGGCGGTGGCGGCATCCACCCGCATGCCGCCGTCCTTCCACAGTGGCCAGTTGATCGCCAGGCTGTGGCCTTGACGCAGCCCCTGGGCGACGAGCCGCTGGCGATAGGCCGCATAGCGATCGACGAAGGCATTGGCTGCGGCGTAGTCCGCCTGGCCGACATTGCCGACCACACCGGTTCCCGAGGAAAAACCGATCCAGAAATCCAGCGCCAGGTCGGCGGTAGCCAGGTCGAGGTGACGGGTACCGGCGACCTTCGCCGCCAGCACCTGCCTGAACTGCTCGTCCTGCTTGTTGACCAGCAAGCTGTCCTGGATCACCCCGGCGCAGTGCAGCACGCCGTCCAGATGCCGATGCTCGGCGACGATCTCTGCCACCAGGCGCCGTACCGCCGGTTCGTCGCTGACGTCCAGTCGCCGGTACTCGATGCGGTTGCGCCGCGGATCGATCCCGGCCGTGGCATCGGCGGTCGCTGGCGAACGGCCGGTGAGAATCAACACAGCGTCGCTGACGCTGGCGACGATGGCCTGGGCGAACACCCGGCCCAGGCCGCCCAGGCCTCCAGTGATCAAGTACACCCCGCGATCCCGCCACGGCGCCTCGATCGCCAGGTCCATCGGGGGGCAAGGCAGCCAGTGCAGGACCTGGCGCCGGCCACCCTGGTAACGGATCGCGACATCGGACGCTGGCGCATTGTCCGCCAACCGTTGTGCCAGGCACTGGGGTTCGTCCAGTTCGAGCAGTTGGGCACGCACCGCCGGCACCTCCAGTTGCAGGCTGCGCAGCAGCGCCGCCAGGCCGCCGACCAGGCGTTCGCCTTGGGGGTCATGTACCGCCAATTGCAACAGGCGCCGGCCGCCACCTGCGCCGAGCAGCCCCCTGATTTGCTGCAACAGCGCCAGGGCGGTCCGTTCATAGTCCAGGGCGCAGTCCTGTTCGATGAAGTCCAGCACCCGGCATTGGCCCCCGACGCCCTGCCCGTCCAGTTGCCGCTGGACCTGGCCGGCGCTTTCCGGCTCGAAGCCGCTGAGCAGGACCAGGCGCTGCTCGAACTCCGGCGCGGCTGCCGCGGGCGCGGGTTCATCAAGCCAGCGCGGCTGGAACAACAGGGTCTGTGGCAGCGCCGTTGCGCCATCCACCGGCTCGTCCACCGGGTTCAGTACCCGGGAGGTGAACCCTCGCAGCGCCACGCACAGCTTGCCTTGCTCGTCGAACAACTGGATGTCCAGGCGCTGCAGGGCCGTCTCGGCCTGCTGGTCCCCGCGGCGTTCGGCATAGCTCACCCGGGCCCACATCCGTTCGCTGCAGCGGTCCAGGACCTGCAAGGCCTCCAGGGCGAACGGCAGCGTCGGCCGGGACAACGCCGGCAACTGCTGCCGCTGTTCCTCGTCCAGCACCACATCGGCTCCGAGGCTCAAGGCAATGGCGGCCTGCAATGCCGAGTCCAGCAGCGATGGGTGCAGCACATAGTCGCCAAGGCTCGCCTGCTGGCAAGCGGGCAGCGCCAGTTGCGCCAGCACCTCGCCATGCCCCAGGTACACCCTCTGCAAGCCCTGGTAGGCCGGACCGTGATCGAAGGTCATGGCCTGGTAAGCCTGGTAGCACTGCCCGGCACCAAGCTGGCCACCGTTCATGCGTGCCTTGAACGCCGCCAGGTCGGCCGACTGCGGCGCGGCGGGCGCGGCGGGCGCGGCGAAGTTGGCCAGGCCCTGGCTGTGCAACAGCGCTTGGCCCATCGCCTGGCCGGTCGCCGGATCCAGTTCGCGACTGCTGATTTCGAAGCGCAGTTGCCCATCGTCCTCGGCCGTGAGTTCGATCTCCACGTGCCGTGGCCGGTCCTCGACGATCAGGGGCCGCAGCCAGACCACCTGGCTCAGTGACGGTTGTCGTCCGGTCGCGACCAGGGCCACGGCGGCCCGGGCCATTTCCAAGTGAGCGACCCCGGGAAAGATCCGTTGCCCCGCAACCCGATGCTGCGCCAGGAACCACTCCTGGCCATCGAATCGACTGGTGAAGCGTTGCCGCTGCGGATCCGAAGTGTCGCGTTCGAGGAACGGATGCATGGGCGCCGCGATACCGGCGCCGGCCTCGCCCGCCGCGGCGCCGCGTTGTGCTGGCGGTATCCAGAAGTTCTGTCGGGCGAAAGGATAGACCGGCGCGTGTATCCGTCGCGCGGTGCTGTGGTGCTGGCGATTGAACGCAGCCCAGTCGAGGCTGCCCCCGGCCACCCAGGCTTCGGCCAGTGCTTGCAGGCTCGCCGGATCGCCAGCGACGGGTAACGGGATGTCCCGGCGTTCACCGCTCACGACTTGTCCGTCCCAGCAATGCCGGCAGGCGCGGCGATCCAGCCAGTGGTTGAGTTGCTGGCGCAACTGCTCCTTGTCGCCGCACAGGAACATCAATCGATGCGCCAGGGCCTGCCGTCCGATTTGCAGGGTATAGGCCAGGTCCGCCAGGCGCAGGTCCGGGTCCAGCAAGGCCTGGCGCAGCCGCCGGGCATAGCGCCTGAGGCTATCGGCGGTACGCGCCGACAACGGTAGCAGGCAGGGCTGGCCCGGCTCCTCGGTGGGGGCAGCCAGGGTTTGCGGCGCCTGGCGAATGACCATGTGCACATTGGTGCCGCTATGCCCGAAGGAATTGAGCGCGGCCATCCTCGGGCCGTCGGCGGGCCACTCCCGAGGCTCGCGATGGATATGGAACGCCGAGCCCGCCAGCTCGATGCGCGGGTTGAGCTGCTGGAAGTGCAGCAGCCCCGGCAGTTGCCGGTGTTTCATCGACAACAGGATCTTGATCAGGCTGACCACCCCGGCGGCCGCCGAGGCATGGCCGATGTGCGCCTTGGCGCTGCCCAGCGCGCAATAACCGGTGTCGCTGGTGAACTGGCGGAACGCTCGCACCAGCGCGTTGACCTCCACCGGGTCTCCCAGCGGCGTGCCGGTTCCATGGGCCTCGACGTAGCTGATCTGCCGTGGGTCGATGCCATGGCGCCGATACAGTTCGCCGATCAGCCGCTCCTGGGCCTGGCCGTTGGGCGCGGTGATCCCGTTGCTGGCGCCGTCCTGGTTCATTCCCGAGGCGCAGATCACCCCGTGGATCGGGTCGCCATCGGCCAGTGCCTCGGACAGGCGCTTGAGCGCCAGCATGCCCACCGCCTCGGACAGGACGATGCCGTCGCTGCGCTGGTCGAAGGTATGGCAGCGCCCGGTGGGCGAAAGCATGTCCATCTGGGCGAGGCTGATCAGCCCGGGCTCGCCGAGGGTGGCGAATACACCGCCGGCCAGGGCCAGCGTCGACTCCCCGTTGCGCAAGCTTTCGCAGGCCAGGTGAATCGCCGTGGCCGAGGACGAACAACCGGTATTGACCACCAGCGCCGGCCCCTTGAAATCCAGGTAGTAAGACAGCCGCGAAGCGATGATCGCGTCGGAGGCGCCGATGAAGGTCTCGTGGAAATAACCCGCCGGCTCGGCACCGACGAAGATCCCCACGGCCTGGTCACGCAAGCCCTTGGGGTTGTAGCCGGCATTTTCCAGGGCCTTCCAGCTCTCCTGGAGCACCAGCCTCTGGTGCGGATTCATCGACTCGGCATCGCGGGGGGAAATATTGAAGAACAGCGGGTCGAAGTCGTCCCGCTGTTCCAGGACCCCACCCCACTTGCAATAGGTCTTGCCGCTTTGGCGCTCGGCCGAAAAGGCCCGTCGCTGGTCCAGGTAGCGCTCACCCAGTTCGCCCACGCCGTCGACGCCGGTGCTGAGGTTGTGCCAGAAACGCTCGACGTCGGCCGCGCCGGGAAATTGCCCGGCCATGCCGATCACCGCGATTTGCTCGGCAACCGCCGGCCGCTCTCCGAGACCCTCCTGGACCACGCCCTGGCCATCGGCCTTGAGCCGCCGCAACAGTTGCCCGGCCTCGTCGGCACTGATCTGGCGCTGTTGCAGCCGGGCGATGATGGATTGAAATGCTTGGCTGCTCATGATTGTCCCTTCCCCACCGCTGCCTGCGCGATGCCCTGGTTGGCCGCAACGCTGTCGTTGACGATTTTCAGCAATTCATCGATTGCCAGTTCACCGTTGAGAAACGCCGCCTCCAGGTGCTCTACGGATGCGCCTGGCGGCGCCACCATGGCCTGCTCCGGGTTTGCGTCCAGGCGGGCGCATTGCTTCGGGTAATGCTCCAGCAGGTAGTCCACCAGGGCTTGCAGCGATGGGTAGTCGAACAACAGCGCCGTGTTCAGTTCCAGGCCCAGGGCGTCGCCGATGTGGCTGACGAAGCTCACGCCGAGGATCGAGTCGATACCGTAGTCGGCGAACGGCTGGTCCACCTGGATACGCCCGGGCTCCAGTTGCAGGGCCTTGGCCAGGCCCTCCAGGGCCAGGGCGGTGAGCGCCGTGCGCGCGCCCTCGGTGGTCGCGGTGGTGACAGGCGCTGTCGCGGGCGGGATCGCGCGCGGCGCGGCATTGGGCAGGGCCTGCGGATGCTGTCGAGTCTGGTCACGGCGCCCGACTATCACCTGCTGGCCCAGCTCATGGGCGCACTGTGCGGGGAACAGCACCTGGTCGAAACCGCTCTCGCCCAGCACGTTGGCCCAGCTCTGCGGGGCCAGCGCCGGAGTACCGGGAATGCGCAACTGCGGATCTTCGTACAGCCACCAGCCCTTGAGCAGGCCGAAGGTCAGGTGGGAGAACAGCGATTGCTGGCTGATTTCGTTCAGCACCAGGATCCCACCGCCGCGCAGCAAGGACGCGGCATGGGCCACGGTCCGGCGGATGTTGCTGGTGGCGTGCAACACATTGGCGGCGATGACGATGTCATAGCCGCCCTCCTCCAGCCCCTGGGTGTGTGGCGGCTGCTCGACGTTCCACACCTGGTAGCTGAGAAAAGGATGGTCCGGGCCATAGGTTTTCCTGGCGTACAGCAAGAACGCTTGGGAAATGTCGGTGTAGCAGTACTCGGCGATGCGCTCGCGCCAGGGTTGCAGCGCCGGCAGCACGATGGAACTGGTGCCCCCGGTGCCGGCGCCGATCTCGAGGATCCGCAGCGGTCGCTGCGCTGTGCTGGCAGGCAGCATTTCCAGATGCTGTCGCACCACTGCGGTCACCACCTGGTTGAAGTAGTCGGACAAGGCGTTGTCGCGGTATACCCCCTCGACCTTGCTCATCGAACCGTTGGGAAACAGCACATCGGTGGCCTGGGTGCGACCGGCGAGTATCGCCGGCAACTGCCGCAGGCAAGCGTCCACCAACTGCACCTGGGCCTTGCGCTGGGGCTCGGCGAGCAACGAGTCCCTGAGCCGGTCCCAGGATTGCTCCAGCTGTTCCACGGGCGCCTGGGCAGCCAGGGCGGCCTGGCTCCCCCGCTGTTCGATCAGCCCATGCTGCTGCAACCACTGCAGGCTGGTGGTCCACCAGCGGCCATAGTGCTCGCCGATACCCGCGAACTGGCGCAGGGCATCGCACTCATCGAACTGTCCCGGCTGCAAGAACACGCCCAGGCGGCGCAATTGGGCCAATGTCATGGCCGCCAGGGCGGCATCGAAGGGCAACGGGTCGTGGGCCGCAAGCAACGGCCGGGCAGCCAGGCGATAGGGCTCCAAGCCAATCTCGCTCCCCTGTGCCGCATCCTGGCCAAGGACCACCCGTGCGGGTTGCAACTGCATCAATTGGCGGACCGGCGCCGAAGCCGCCATGCACAGTACCTGCTCCAGCTGGCCACGGCTCAGGGCGTCGATGAAGCGGGCGAAACACAGGAAGCCCTCGCGGTCCTCCAGGGCCGCGGCGTGGCGACTCATGGGTTGCGCCGCCGGATCGGCCTCCTGTTGCTCGGCCAGGGAAGCCAGCCAGAACCCCCAGTGGATAGCCCCCACCGGGAACCCGGCCTGCTGTCCCAGGCTGCGCACCAGGGCATCGCCGAAGGTGATGCCGGCGGCATAGGCGCCCAGGCGCGCAGCGCCGGAAAAGGCAAAGCTCTGCCCGGACGAGAAGTAGCACATGAAGTCCAGCGGCTCATCGGCCAGCGCCCGGTAGAACTCGATGGCGCCCCGGCTCTTCACTGCCAGGATCGCCTCGAACTGCGGCTCGGGGATACGCGTCAGTGGATCTTCATGGCTGAACACCACCGCGGAGAAGATCGCTCCATTGATCGCCCCGTAGCGCTGCTTGATCTCAGCCACGGCGCCGTGCAGCGCTGCCGGATCGTTGGTGTCGGCTTGGAGGTAGTGCAACTGCGCCGGCGCGGCCAGGCCGGGAACCTGCTGCCGGCAGTGGGCAAGCCGGCTTTGCACCCGGGGATCGTCCACGGCGCGGCGCCCGAGCCAGATCACCCGGGCCTGGTAATCGGCCAGCAGATGGCGACTGATGATCGAACCCACGGTGCCAGCGCCGCCGAGAATCACATAGACCCCGCCTCGCTTGAGCGCCGGCGTGCTGAAGTGGCCGTCGGCCGGTTGCCCCTGGGGTTGCCAGCCCAGGTTGAAGATGCGCTGGCGATAACGCACGCCATCGCGCAACCCCACCACCTCGCCCCGGGCCAGCCCGGCCTCGCCCTGGATCTGGCGCAGCAAGCGCGACCGGCTCCGGGAATCGAGCAACTCGCGATGATCGACATCCAGGTTGCGCACGCGAAACCGATGCTCGCCCTGGGCCATGGCATAGGCCATGCCCGTCAGCCCGCCCCCCACGGCGTTCACCGACCCGGTGCCGATGGCGAAGTTGTCCTGGCTGATGATATAGCTGTCGATGAACGGGCAAGGGCTGTGTTGCTTGAGCCATTTTCCCAGGCGCAACAGGAGGATCTCGTTGGCCTTCGGACTGTCCAGTTGCGCCTGCCAGTGGCTGGGCTCGGCATGGCCGCCGAAAAAGTACAGGCAGTCGATGGGCGCCCGGGTACCCGGGCACTGCTCCAGTGCTTGCGGATCGTCCACGTCCAGTTCCCAGTGGTCCGGGGCCAGGCAGGTCGTGCGCTGGCCGGGTTCCAGGCGAATCACCCGGCCACCGTCGGTGGCGAAGCCGGCGCCGAGCAGGTACTGGGCGGCAAGTGCTTCGACCATGGGCCGGTTGCTGGCATCGGCGACGATCAGCACGCAGCGGTGCCCGGCAATCGCCCGCTCGGCAATCTGCGCCTGATCGTCCTGGTCATCGGCCTGCCAGCGGGCCAGGTAGCTCAGGTGGTCAATGCTGGTCGCTAGCGGCAATCCGCTGGGCGCCGTTGCGGCCTCGGCGCCGGGCACCGGCTCCAGGCTCGGCAGCCAGTAGGACTCCCGGGCGAAGGGATAGACCGGCAGGCTGATCCGATACGGCGGCGACCCTTCACGCCCGACCTGCAACTGCGACCAGTCGACGGCCTCGCCACGGGTCCAGGCCGCCAGCAAGGATTGCGCCAGGGGCGCGCCCGGGGCATCACCAAGCTCGGCCGGGAGCTCGGCGGCCGCGCGCTTGCCGCGCAGGTCGGCGCCATATGCCCCCGGCGGGGCCGCGCCGTCGTCGATGAAGGCGCGCAAGGCCATGGTCAGCGCCGCAGGCGAATCGACGATCAGGCCAAGTCGCACGGCCATCGTTTCCCGCCCCTGCTGCAAGGTGTACGCCAGGTTCGCCAGTTCGCCGCCCGCCAGCGCCGGACGCGCCTCCAGGTAGGCCAGCAGCGCCTGTGCATAGTCGCGCAGGCGCTCCGGGTCCCGGGCCGAGAGCAGGATCACCTCGACCGCCCCAGCGCTGGGCAGCTCGCGGTACTCGGCATGCTCCTGCAGCAGCACATGGGCATTGGCGCCTCCGGCCCCGAAGGACGAGACCCCGGCGATACGCCGCCCGCCATCGGCCGGCTGCCAGTCGGCGAGCCGCTGCTGCAGGTGGAACGGCGTGGTTTCCAGGTGCAGGTTGGGATTGAGCGTCGCCGCGTGCAGGCTCGGTACCAATTGCTTGTGCTTGAACTGCAGGAGCACCTTGCTCAACCCGGCGATGCCGGCGGCACCTTCCAGGTGACCGATGTTGGCTTTCACCGAACCCAGGGCGCAGCGGCCAGGCTCCACGCCATCGGGGGCGAAGGCCTGGACCAGGCCGCTCACCTCGATCGGGTCGCCCAGCTCGGTGCCGGTGCCATGGGCTTCGATATAGCTGATCTGGCGGGCATCGAGCCCGGCCTCTGCGATGGCCTGGCGGATCACCCGGGCCTGGGCCTGGGGGTTGGGCACGGTGTAGCCGTTGGTCTTGCCGCCGTGGTTGACCGCCACGGCGCGGATCAACCCGTGGATGTTGTCGCGATCAGCCAGGGCCTGGGACAAGGGCTTGAGCAGCACCGTGCCGACGCCCTCGCCCGGCACGAAGCCATTGCCGCCCTCGCCGAAGCTGCGGCAGCGGCCGTCCCTGGAGAGCATCTGCCCGGCGCTGAGCTCGACGTAGTTGGACGGGTGCAGGTACAGGTTGACACCACCGGCCAGGGCCATCCGGCATTCACCGCGACGCAGGCTCTGGCAGGCCCGGTGCAGGGCGCTCAGCGACGACGAGCACATGGTGTCCACCGGTTCGCTCGGGCCGTTGAGATCCAGCACATAGGACACCCGGTTGGCAGTGGAACTGAACGAGGTACGCGGAAAGATCAGCTGGCCCCGGGCACGCAACTCGGGGCCATAGAGGCCATAACCGGTCTTGGTGATCCCGGCGAAGACCCCGACCTTGCCCTGGTACTGCCTGGCCAGGTCGGCCCGGGTGATCCCGGCGTCTTCCAGGGTTTGCCAGCAGGACTGCAGGAACAGCCGTTCCTGCGGGTCCATGTTCAGCGCCTCGCGCGGCGAGATATTGAAGAACAGCGGGTCGAACTCGGCGAAGCCGTCGATGAACCCGCCCCACTTGCTGTAGCTGCGGCCCAGCTTCAGGGCCTCGGCGACCGAGTCGACATAGAAGTCCTCGAGTGGCCAGCGCTGCGCGGGGATCTCGGTGATGCTGTCGCACCCGGCCTTGAGGTTCTCCCAGTATTGTTCGAGGTTGGCCGCCTGGGGGTAGCGACCGCTGATACCGATGATGGCGATGGGCTCGACGGTGTCCAGCGGCGCGGCTGGCGCTGCCGCCTGGGCAGGCGCCTGGCCGGCCGGCTGGGCGCCCAGGCCGCTCCACAGCAGGCAAGCGCGTGGGTGCTCGGCCACCAGGTAGGCGGCCAGCGCCTGCAGGTTGGGGTATTCGAAAAACAGCGTCTTGGACAGCAGGCGCTCCGCCGGGGGCAACTGGGTCAGCGTCGAGAACACCTCCTCCAGCGCCCGGTTGAGCCGGATGATCATGATCGAGTCGATGCCGTATCGCTCCAGCGGTGCCAGGGTTTCGACCCGACTGGCCGGCAACTTGGTGACAGCGCAGAACACCGCCTTGAGCCGGTCCAGGATCGCTTCGTCAAGCTGCGTGGAGTCGCCAGCGGGTGCCATCGAGCCCTGCTCCGGCTCGCTTACCCCAGGTTCGGTGGCGGCGAAGTGCCCGCGAATGCGCGCCAGGTCGCCCTCGATCACCAGCAGCCGTTCAAGGCCCGCGCCCAAGCCCAGCTGCAAGGCCTGGATCCCCTGCAACGACTGCATGGGCACCATGCCGCTGTGCTGGCGAATATGCGCCTGGTCAGCGGCGCTGATGCGCATGCCACCGTCGCGCCACAACGGATAGGCGAGCGCCAGGGTCTGGCCGAAACGCAAACCCTGCTCGACCCGCTGGTTACGCCACGCGGCGAAATGGTCGATGAAGCCGTTGGCAGCGGCGTAATCGGCCTGGCCGATGCTGCCGAGCACCGCCGAACAGGACGAGAACAACACGAAGAAATCCAGATACAGCTGGCGGCAGGCATGGTCGAGCAGTTCCGTGCCCAATACCTTGGCGGCGAATACCTCGACCAGGTCCTGGGGTGTTTTCTGGGCCAGCAAGCGGTCCCGGTTGATCCCGGCGGCATGCAGTACCCCATCGAGCCCGCCGTGGTCGGCGCGAATCCTTCCGACCAGGCGCTCCAGGGCCTGGGCATCGGTCAGGTCCAGCGCCTGGTAGACCACCGTGGCGCCCAGCCGGCCAATGGCCTGCAACTGCGCCTGGCGCGCCTCGTCCAGGGTCGAGCGCCCGACCAGGATCAAGGTGGTCTCGCGGCATTGCTCGGCAATCGCCCGGGCGAAGATCAGCCCCAGGCCACCGGCACCGCCAGTGATCAAGTAGACCCCGCGATCCTTCCAGGGCACATGCACGCCGCCGCGATTGGCAGCACCGTCGTCCGCCAGTTCCTGCCATTGCAGTTCCTGGTGCTCGCCCTGCGCTGCAATCCGTTGCAGCACCGAGCTGGCGCGCTGGCGGCGCTCCCCCCACAGGCTGGTCAAGCGCGCCAACTGCGCCGCCGGCAGTGGTTGGCCGGCGTCCACCCGCAGCAGCAGGCACCTGGCGCTAAGCAATGGCTGCTCCAGGCAGGCCGTTTTCAACAGCCCCTCCAGGCCTGCGTAAAGCCCCTGTTCCGGGGTCCGTTCGGCGATCATCAGCTCTATCTGGACCCGCTCCTTCAACCCTTGCACGCACCGCAACAAAGCAACGGCCAGCTGTTGGTAGCAGGCTCCCGGAGTGCTCTTGTCGCAGGCCAGCACTTGCGCCTGGACCCCGGCACCGCCAACGCGGGCCAGCTCCTGCAACTGCGCCAGTTGTGCCGGGTCGAAGCCGACCCACAACAGCAAGCGCCGATGGCTCCCGGCCCCGGCATCGAGGCTCGTGCCCAGGGGTTCCTGCCACACCGGGCGAGCAAGGAACAGCCCGGTCGCCGGCGCAAGCTCCGGCGTCGACGACCGGGCCGGCTCGGCGGCAGACACGGGCACCTGCTCGATCCAGTAGCGCTCCTTGGCGAATTGATAGGTCGGCAGGTGAATGCGCCTGGCCGAACCGGCCGGCCACAACCCCGCCCAATCGACCTGCGCTCCGGCCAGCCACTGGCTGGCCAGGGGGTCGTGGTCGCCGCTGAGCTCCGGTGTTTCGCCGTCGGCCAGGCGCAGCAGCCGCGCGCGTAATTGCCCGGCATCCTCGGCGACCACCAGCGCCCTCACGGGCATGGGTTCCCGGGCGGTTTGCAAGGTGAAGGCCAGGTGTTGGAGCGGCACGTCGTTGTGCTCCAGCCACTGCCCCAGGGCCCTGGCGTTGTCACGCAGGCTATCGAGGGTCTTGGCCGAGAGTGGCACGAGCCGGCCGACAGTTTCCGGCGCCTGGCCCGGGGCATCTAGCGGCTGCCCTTGATATTCGCCGACCACCAGGTGGGCGTTGGTGCCGCTATGGCCGAAGGAATTGAGCGCGGCGAGCAAGCGAGTGCCACCGCTGGCTTGCCAGTCCTGAGCCTGGCGGTTGATGTAGAACGGCGAATGTTCCAGTTCGATCAGTGGATTCAGGCAGGTGAAACCGGGCATCGCCGGCAACGTGCGCTGGCGGATCGACAGCAGGACCTTGACCAGGCCGATGACTCCGGCCGCCGCCGCGGCGTGGCCCAGGTTGGCCTTGGCGCTGCCCAGCACGCAATAGCCCCGGGCCTCGGTGAACGAGCGGAAGGCGCGGATCAGCGCGTTGGCCTCCACCGGGTCTCCCAGCCGGGTGCCGGTGCCATGGGCCTCGACATAGCTGATTTGTTCCGGGTCGATGGCGAACTTGTGCCAGGTATCACGCAACAGTTGCTCCTGCGCTTCGCCATTGGGCGCGGTGATGCCGTTGCTCAGGCCATCCTGATTGATCCCGGACGCTTCGATGACCCCATGGATCGGGTCGCCGTCGGCCTCGGCGTCTTCCAGGCGCTTGAGTACCACCATGGCCACGCCCTCGGAGATCACGGTGCCATCGGCAGCCGCATCGAACGCATGGCATTGGCCGCTGGGGCTGAGCATGTCGATGGCCGACAGGCTGACCAGCCCACGCTGGTCCAGCAACGCATATACGCCGCCGGCCAGCGCCATGCGGCTTTCGCCGTGGCGCAGGCTTTCGCAGGCTTGGTGGATCGCCACCGCCGAGGACGAGCAGCCGGTGTTGACCACCATCGCCGGTCCCCTGAGATCCAGGCAGTAGGACAGCCGCGAAGCGATGATGGCCTCGGATCCGCCGGTAAAGGAGTCGTGCTGGTAGCCCCCCGGTTCGGCGCCGACATACAGGCTCACTGCCTGGCCCGCCAGGGTCCGAGGGTCGTAGCCGGCATCCTCCAGCGCCTTCCAGCTTTCTTCCAGCACCAGTCGCTGGTGGGGCGTCATCGACTCCGCCTCATGGGGAGTGAGGCTGAAGAACAATGGATCGAAGCAATCGCGGTCCTTGAGGATGCCGGCGCGCTTGCAACGGCTGGTGCCCGGCCGGCCATCCGTGCTGTAGGCCTCGGGCCGCAGATAGTCCGGCCCCAGCTCCTGCACGCTGTCGTAACCGGCCAGCAGGTTGGCCCATAGCTGCTCGACGTTGTCGGCGCCGGGGAACTGCCCGGCCATGCCGATCACCGCGATCGGCCCCGGACGGCCCTGCGTGGTGCCGCCGGGAACCGTACCCGCCAGCGCGGCGGCCACGACCGGGTTGTCCGGCAACCGGGACGCTGGCGGGTCCTGGACACTGGCCGCGGTACCGGCCAGGGCCGCGGCGATCGGCGCGCCATGGGCCTGCAGCAAGTAGGCCTGCAACTTGGCCACCGTGGCCTGCTCGAACAGGATCGCGCTGTTGAGCGTGATTCCCAGTTGGCTGCCCAGGTGCTTGAGGAACCCGACGCCGAGGATCGAGTCCACGCCGTAGTCGGAGAATGGCGTATTCAGGGCGATGCCCTGCTCTTCGGCCTTCAGGGTCCTGGCCAGGGCCTGGACGATCAGTTGCCGCAACCTGCCTGGAACATCGGTGCAGGGGGTGGTGGCGCTGGCAGGTGGCTGGTTCACGCTGGACTCCTTGTCGGGTGCGGGCGCGGCCGGTTGTTGCAGCGCGACGACTGGCGACGCCAGGGCGTCGCCATGGGCGGTGATGATCTGCTGTCCCAGGGCGATGGCCGGCGGGATGTGCGCCAGGGCCCGTTCGAAACCGCTGCTGCACAGCAGCTGCAGCCAGGTTCGCTCGGCGATCAACGGTGAACCGGGGATGCGCAATGCCGGGTCGTCGTACAGCCACCAGCCATCGAGCAAACCGAAGGTGACGGTAGCGGCGCAGGTCTTGCGGTTCAGTTCGTTCAACGCCAGCAGGCCGCCATTGCGCAACAGCGAGCGGACCCGCCCCAGGGTGCGGCGCATGTCGCCGGTGGCGTGCAGCACATTGGTGGCGACGATGACGTCATAGGCCGGGACGCTGTCGTGGCCCTGGCTGATGTCCAGGATGCGCGTGGTGAAGTAGGGCCGCCCCTGGGCGAAGCTGGCCTGGCCATGGTGCAGGAAGGCCCGGGACAGGTCGCTGTAGCAGTACTCGCCGATGTGCCCGGCCCAGGGTTCCAACGCTGCCAGCAAGGCGGCGGTGGTGCCGCCGGTGCCGGCGCCCACTTCGAGGATGCGCAGCGCCCGGCCGGGCTCGGCTTCGGCCAGCCGCTGGATGTGGGCACAGACCTGGACGGCCAGTTGCCGGTTGAAAAAGTCCGCAAGGCTGTTGTGTTTGTAGATGCCCTCGACCTTGTCCATCGAACCGTCCGGGAACAGCAGGTCCGTGGCCTGGAGCTGCCCGGTCAGGATGCGTGGCAGGTGCAGCAGGCAATCGTCGATCAGCGTCACCTGGGCCTGCCGCTCGGGGTCCGCCAGATATCGGTCGCGCTGGTCCTTCCAGGCGGCCAGGATCGCCTCACGGCGGTTCCGGGCGATGGGGGTGGCCACGGCGAATGTCGCGCCCTGCCGGCGCAGGTGACCCTGTTCCACCAGGATCGCCAGGCATTCCTGCCACCAGCGCCGGTAGCGCTCGCCAATCCCGGCGCGCTGGCGCCAGTGTTCGGCGTCATGGGCGTCGCTGGTCACGAAGATCCCCAGGGTCTGCAACTGGACCAACAACAGCACGGCGATGGACTGATCGAGTATCCGTGGCTCGAATATCCCTTGCAGGCGTTGGTGTTCGGCCACTGGCAACTCGACCGACGGGGCGGCGGCCGGCAGCAGCTCGCCAGGCTCGAAACGCAACTGCCGGCCCTCGGGCACCGCCATCAACTGGCGTACCGCGGGCGATGCCTTGAGGCACACCAAGCGAGGCAGCGAGCCGCTGGCCAAGTGCCCGACGAAGTGGCTGAAGCAGGCAAACCCTTCGGCATCCTCGAGGGCGTCCAGGTGCTCGCTGATCGGCTGCGCTTGGAGCGAAGCACGCCAGAACCCCCAGTTGATCACCCCCACCGGAAAACTGGCGGTGGCCGCGATCCTGGCGGCGCAAGCATCGGCGAAGGTGATGCCACAGGCGTAGGCGGACAGCTTCGCCGCACCGGAAAAGGCAAAGCCTTGCCCGGACGAGAAGTAGCAGAGAAAGTCCAGCGGCTGCCCCGCCAGGGCCTGGTAGAAATTCAGGCTGCCGCGGCTCTTGACCTGGAGAATGTCATGGAACTGCTCTTCGCTGGTGTGGCGGATGCTGTTCTCGAAGTCGAAGACCATAGCCGAGAACACCGCGCCATTGATCCGTCCGTAGCGCTGGGTGACCTGGGCCACGGCCCGCTGCAACTGCGCCAGGTCCGTTGCATCGACCTGCAGGTAGTCGACCCGTCCACGCAGCGATTGGGCCGCCAGGCGCTGGCGCACCGGTTCGCTGTCCGCGGGTTGCCGGCCCAGCCAGACCACCCGGGCCTGGTAATGCTCGACCAGCTGCCGACTGAGCACCTGGCCGATCACTCCACTGCCGCCGAGAATCAGGTACACCCCATCCTGCCGCAGGGCCGAGGGGCTGGTGCCGGACGGTGGCGGCAGCACCAGCGGCCACAGTTGCTGGACGAAGCGTTCGCCGACGGCCAGCTTGACCGGCTCGCCGCGCAATGCGGCAGGTTCGGCCAGGATCTGCGCCAGCAGTCGCTGCCGGCTGGCCGGCTCTTCGAGGTCGGCGGGGTCCAGGTCCAGCTGGCGCAGGCGCACCCGGTACTCACCCTGGGCCATCGCATAACCCAGGCCGGTGCTACCCGCCCCCACGGGATTGCCCGAGGGCGTCGAGCCGGCGAAGTCGTGGCGAGCGAACGACAACAGGAAGCAATCGATGACGTGCTCGCCAGCCTGCTGGCCCAGGGCCTTGAACAGGCGCAACAGCGGCAGCTCATGGTGCTGCAGGCTGTCGGCCAGCTCTGCCAGCGACAGGTCGGCCGCTTGTGGCGCGACGCTCACCAGGATCTGCGCCAGCGGCCCCAGCGTCGCCAAGGTGTCGACCAGGGCTGCCGGGTCGCCAGCATCGCAGCGCCAGTGACCCGGTGTCAGTTCGGCAGACGCGCCCTGCTCGCAATCAATCCGCAACAACCGGCGGCGGTCCTGGTAATGCGCGTGCAATGCCGTCTGCAAGGCTTCGCTGATACTACCGGCCTGGCCCAGGGTCACCAGCAACACCGCTCCGGGGCCTGGCTCCGGCGCCGGTTGCGCGGCTGCCTGGACCTCCCAGCGTGGCAGGTAGCAGCAATCGTCGAGGTCCGCCGCCGTCGGCGTCTCGACCGGTCCCCCAGGGGCTGGTGGTTGGGCCAGGCCAGGAAGCCAGTAGCTGTCTCGGGCGAAGGGATAACCCGGCAGGCTGATGCGCCTGGGCCGCCGATGGGTGTCATCGCCGTAGAGCCGTGGCCAGTCCACGCTGGCACCCAGCACCCAGGCGGCCGCCAGTTGCTCCAGCCGCGCCTGTTCCGGCAATGGCGCGTCGGCGGCCGGCGGCCCGTAGGGATCGCACTGGCCCTGGAATACGTGGCCCTGCACCGTACCGGCCAGCCACTGCTCCAGGCCTTGCTGGAGTTGCGCCAATGACGCCACTGTCAGCGCCAGGCGCTCGGCCAGGGCTTCGCGCCCGGTCTGCAGGGTCCACGCCAGGTCGGCCAGGGCCAGGTCCGCGGCTCCTTCACCGGCCAGCAAACCCAGCAGCCGCGTCGCCGACTCCGCCAGGCGTTGGGGATCCCTGGCCGACAGCGGGATCAACCAGGGGCCGGGCATGGCCGGCCGCAAGTCCACCTGGGCCAGATGCTCTTCGACGATCAACGAGGCATTGGCGCCACCGGCCCCGAACGACGAGATCGCGGCGATGCGCGTCGCGCCATTGGCCGTCCAGGGTGCCAGGCGCTGCTGCAGGCGCAGTGGGGTCTCGTGGAAATCGATCCGTGGATTGGGCTGCGCGGCATGCAGCGACGGCGCCAGCTGGCGGTGCTTGAGTTGCAGCAGCACCTTGCTCAGCCCGGCGATGCCGGCGGCGCTTTCGCAGTGGCCGATATTGCTCTTGATCGAGCCTATGGCGCATTGCATGCCCGCCTGCTTGGCCAGGACCCGGTTCAATCCGCTGATCTCGATCGGATCGCCCAGCGCGGTGCCGGTGCCATGGGCCTCGATATAGCTGAGCCGACTGGGGTCCAGGTCCGCTTGCGCCAGGGCCTTTTCCAGCACCCGCTGCTGCGCCGTGGCGCTGGGTACGGTATAGCCGTTGGTCTTGCCGCCGGCATTGGTGGCGCTGCCGCGAATCACCCCGTAGATCCGGTCGCCGTCGGCGAGCGCTCGGGCCAGGGGCTTGAGCACCACGGCGCCGACGCCCTCGGCATCGACGAAGCCATCGGCCTCATTGCCGAAGGCACGGCACTGGTCGCCGGACGAGAGCATCATCATTTCGCATAGGCCAAGGTAATGCCGGGCATTGACGATCAGGTTGACGCCACCGGCGATGGCCACCTCGCAGCGTCCGCCGAGCAGGCTTTGGACCGCCAGGTCGATCGCCGTCAACGACGACGAGCACGCGCTGTCCACCACCAGGCTGGGCCCCTGCAGGTCCAGCTGGTAAGACACCCGATTGGCGATCGACCAGTAGTTGCTGATGGGGTTGTAGCTGCCGTTCATGACCCCGACGAACACCCCGACCTCGCCCTGGCGATGCAGGGTCGCCGGGTTGTAGCCCGCGTCCTCGATGCTATGGTAGGCCACCTCCAGGAACAACCGCTCCTGCGGGTCCATGCGTTCAGCTTCGGTGCGCGAGATGCGGAAGAACCCCGGATCGAACTGGTCGATACCCTCGATGAAGCCGCCCCAGCGGGTGTATAGATGCCCGGGGGTGCCTTTTTCCGAGGCGAAGTAACACCGCCAGTCCCAGCGTGTGCGTGGAATCTCGCCGATGGCGCAGTGCCCGGTGGCCAGGTTGTGCCACAGCTCATCCATGCATCGGGCCCCGGGGTAGCGCCCGTCAAGGCCGATGATGGCGATACCGGCTGCCGCGCCTGCGGGTATCGCCGGCGTAACGCTGGATGGCGCGCCGGCGTCGGGCCGTACCTGCTCGGATGACCCCAGCAACGCCTCGAGCTCGGGGCCTCGATGCAGGATGAAGTGGTCGGTCAGCGCCGCCAGGGTCGGCACTTCAAAGAACACCGCGCTGTCGACGGCGGAAAAATGCGCGCTGAAGGCATGGGTCAGGCGCACTACCAGGATCGAGTCCAGGCCATAGTCTTCCAGCGGCCGGGTCAGGCTGAGCTTGGCGGCGGGGATTTTCAGGGTCGTGCCGACCAGGTCGCGCAGGAACCCGGCGACCTGCTGCCACCAGTCACCGGCAACGGCCGGCTGCGCCATTGGCGCAGGTAGCGGTGCAGGTTCGTGCTTGGGGGCAGGCGCTGGCCCGCCCTGGGGCTGGCGGACGATGCCGTCGCTCTGGGCCAGGATGATCTGCTGGCCCTGGTCGTGGGCTTCGCGAGCCGGGAACAGCACCGGGCCGAAACCTTCCTGCTCCAGCACCGCCTGCCAGCCAGCCGGCGACAGGCCGGGGCAACCGGGAATGCGCAAGGCCGCATCGCGGTAGAGCCACCAGCCTTCGAGCAGGCCGAAGCTCAGATGGGTGAACAGCGAGGCCTGGCTGATTTCGTTGAGCAGCAGCAAGCCGCCCTTGCGCAACAGCGCCTTGGCGTTGCGCAGGGTCTGGCGGATATCGACGGTGGCGTGCAACACGTTGCTCGCCACCACCAGGTGATAGCGATCGACCTCCATGCCCTGCTCGGCGCAAGGCCGGGACACGTCGAACAACCGGGTCCGCAGGAAAGGGTTGGCCGCGCCGAACTGTTCGGCGCCATGCTGCAGGAAGACCTGGGACAGATCGGTGTAGCAGTACTCGGCGATCTGCGCGTGCCAGGGCGCCAGGGCCGCCAGCAGGCCCGCCGTGGCGCCGCCCGTACCGGCGCCAATCTCCAGGATCCGCAACGGCTCGGCCGGCTCCGGGCGGGTTTCGATATAGGCCAGCGCCGCGGCGATCAGCACCTGGTTGAAGTAATCGCACAGCTGGTTGTTCTTGTAGACGCCCTCCACCAGGCTCATCGTCCCCTCGGGGAAGAGGATCCGTGGCGCGCTCAGCTCCCCGCGCAGCAGCGCCGGCAAGCCTTTGAGGCAGGCATCGAGCAGACGCGCCCTGGCCACCAGTTCAGGTTCGCGGCTCCAGCGCGGCAACTGCTCCTGCCATTGCTGCCACAGCGCCTGGGCCGGGCCGCGCTCGACCCCGGCCACATACTCAAGGCTTTCCTCCAGCCAGGGCCGCAGGTAATCCGGGACATTCGCGCCAAGGCGCTTGAGGTCCTCGGCGCGGGCAAGCCCCAACTCGTCCAGCTGGCTGGCCAACAGGCGACGCGCCAGTGCCTCAAGCTCAGCGAAAATTCCAGCGCCGGTGTGATGTGCGGCTGTTTGCATGCTTCAACTTCCCTGTGACGCGTCTGCTTTGGATGAATGAATGCCGGCTGCGGCCTCTAGGTAAGCGCGGCCAAGGCCAGCAGCCGTTCCCGCAGCCGCTCCTGCAGGGCCGCGGTGTCGGGCACCGGCCGGGTGTCGAGCGTGAGTTGCTCGCGGCCCAGTAATCCGTCCAGGCTGTCCGGGCCCTCGTTCGATACGGGCGCCAGGAGCTTGAGCAGTGCCAGTTGGTCCAGGTCTGCGGCCAGCAGTTGATCGATGGCTCGCAAGCCTTCCTCCGGCTCGATGGAGCCCAGCCCCAGGGCCTGCATGCGCTGCCGATAACGCGGGTCGCTGACCGTGCCGACGCTTCCCCAGTAGCCCCAATTGATCACCTTGACCGGGCAAGCCCAGCGCTCCCCGAGCTGGCGGGCGAAACCGTCGGCGAAAGTGCAGCCCGCCGCGTAGTTGCTTTGTCCGGCGGCGGTGCTGAAGGACATCATCGAAGAGAAGAACAGCACGAAGTCCAGGGTCGCGGCACTCGCGCCGAAGGCCTGGGCCAGGGCCACGCTGGTCGCGACCTTGGCCTGCAACACCTGGCTGAAGGTCTGCTCATCCATGTTGGCCAGGCTACGGTCCTTGAGCACGATGGCCGAATGCACCACCCCATTGATCCGGCCAAAGCGCTCGCCCACCTCGCGTTCGATCCTGGCCAACTGCTGCGCATCCGCGGCGTCGGCCTGCAGGTAGACCGGCGCCGGAGCGCCGTGCATCGAGCTGATGGCGGTCAATTCGTCGAGTTTCGCCGCGACCTCCCCCTCCAGCGCCCGCCGTCCGACCCAGATCACACGGGCGCGATGCCGGCTGATCACATGCTGGCTCCAGACGGCGCCGATGCCACCGGCACCGCCGATGACCAGGTAAACGCCGCCGTCGCGATAGACCGGTATCGCGGCCGCCAGCGCATCGGCCTTGACCTGTACCAGTTGCCGGCGCCACCACTGGCCCTGGCGCAACACCAGCGGCTCGCCGGAGGCGAGCGCGGCGAACGGCGCGCCACCCAGCGACGGCAGTTGCTGCTCGGCCAGGTCCGCCAGGCGCACCGTCCAATGCGGGTATTCCTTGGCCAGCGAGCCGGCCAGCCCATGCACCGCGGCATGGGTCACATCGCAGGACTCGCCGGGATGGATGGCCAGCGCCTGGGCGGTAAGCAGGGTCAGGCGCAGCGAGGCGCGACCATGGCCCAGTTCCAGCAGGGCCTTGATCAGCCGGAACAGCGCCAGGACACCCTGTTGCTGCGCAGCGACCAGGTCCGCGCCGGGCTCTACGGGCGGCGCCAGCCACACCACTTCCTCGAGGCCGGGGTGGGCCTGCAGCACGCCGAGATAGTCGTTCCGGCCATCCTCCAGCAGCTCCGCCCGGGGATAAAGCGTGGCCAACGCCTGGCGGCGCGCCGGTGTGGCGCCCAAGACCAATACCGGGCCCTGGGCTTGCTGTTCTTGGGATGCGCCGTCGAGCACCGACCAGACCGGCGCCAGCAGGTGCCGTGTAGCGCTGGATGGTTTGTTTTCCGTCACGGTATCGGGCCTCCTGGAGCTCAAGCCGATGAACCGTGCGCACAGCCGCCCCTGGTCGTCCACCAGGTCGATGTCGCAGCACTGGCGTGGCGGGTCGCTGCACAGCAACGCCCACATCCGTCGCTGGCAAGGGGCGATCAGTTCCAGGCGCTGCAAGGCGAAGGGCAACAGCAGTGGCCAGGGGCCGGCCAGCTCGCCGCTCAGTGGCAGCAACAGGCCGATGGCTGCCTGCAATGCGCCGTCGGCCATGCCGGGCTCCAGCCACCAGTCAGATCCGGGCGTGAGGTCTTGCAGTTCCAGCCGCGCCAGCACCTGGCGCTGGCCGTCCTGTTCGGCGATCTGCAGCTGGCGGATCGCGCGGTGGCTGGGCCCGTAGTCCAGGCCCATCCGCTGGAACAGCCCGTAGACGGCTTCAGCCTCCAGCTGGCGAACCCAGGATCGTGCCCGCCACTGCGCCAGGTCCGGCGTCTGGGTTGGCGCGGGTGTCGCGGCGCTGACCCGGGCCTGGCAATGCACCACCGGCTGGTCGCCGTCAAGGCTGTGCAGGGTGAGCGCCAGGTGGCCCGCCGTGGCTTGCAGGTCCAGCTGCAAGCGCCGCGGCGTCCCTAGCACCGTCAAGGGCGCCAGCCAATGGAGCGGCTCGATGACCATGCCCCGAGCGGTTCCCGCGTCGCGAACCTGGCTGACGGCGACCCTGATCATCTCCAGGTAGGCGACACCGGGCAAAGTCTTGTGCCCGGCCACCTGGTGATCGCGCAGCCAGGGCTCGTCACCCCGCAGCAGGCTGGTGAAGGCCGGATGCTCCGGGCTCGGGTGCCGCGCCTGCAACAATGGATGTGCCGCCGGGACCGGTGGCCGCGGGCCGCCCACGGGCGCCCAGTAACGCTCGCTGGCGAAGGGATAGCTCGGCAGGCCGATGCGCCGGGGGCGCTCGCCCTGCCCGGCGCGCAACGCGGCCCAGTCGATCCGCAAGCCGTCGCACCATAATTCCAGCACCTGCTGCCACTGCCCCTGGGCCAGCAACTCGATCAGCGGCTCCTGCCGGGAGTCGGGCCATTGCTGCTTGAATTGCTCGAGCCGTTGACTGGCCAGTTGGCTGTCACCGCGAATCCAGCTGCTGCTGTCGCCGCCGGCTAGCGCGCGCAGCGACCCCAACAAGCTATGCAGGGACGAAGTGACGAGCGCCGCGCGATGCGCCATGGCCTCGCGCCCCACTTGCAGGGTCCAGGCCACCGCCGCCAGGCTGTCGCCGGCCTCGGCCCGTTCCAGCCTGGCCAGCAGGCGCCCGGCGATCTGCCGCAATTGCTCGGGCTCGCGGGCCGACAACAGGATCATCTGCGGCTGTGCGGTATCGCTCGCCAACGGTCGGGGCCGTGGGTATTCGGAGACGATCAGGTGGGCATTGGAGCCCCCGGCGCCGAACGACGACAGCCCGGCGATGCGTGGCATGGGCCGGCCCGCCTGCACTGCCTGCGGCCACTGGCGCAGCTGCTGGTTGACCTTGAGGGCCGTGGCGGCGAAATCGATGAAGGGATTGAGGGTCTGCGAATGCAGCGAAGGCGCGATTTGTCCGTGCTTGAGCTGCAAAAGCACCTTGGTCAGGCCAGCGATTCCAGCCGCGGCCTCGCAGTGTCCGATATTGGACTTCACCGAGCCGATCCAGCAGGTCTGGTCCGGCGTACGCGGGCCCAGGGCCTTGTCCAGGCCGGCGATCTCGATCGGATCGCCCAGGCGGGTGCCGGTGCCGTGGGCTTCGATGTAGCTGATAGCTGCCGGCTCCAGCCCGGCATCGGCCAGCGCGCCGCTGATGGCCGCTTGCTGCGCCCGGGGGTCCGGCACGCTGTAGCCGGTACTCTTGCCGCCGTGATTGAGGTGGCTGCCCTTGATCAGGCCATGGATCTGGTCGCCATCACGCTCGGCATCTGCCAGGCGCTTGAGCACCACCACGCCAACCCCCTCGCCCGGGACATAGCCGTCGCCGCCTTCACCGAAGCTGGCGCACTGGCCCTGGTTGGAGATGAACTGGCCGCTGCTGAGCATCAGGTACTTGTTCGGATGCAGCGTCAGGTTGACGCCGCCGGCGATGGCCATGCTCGTACGGCCGCTGTGCAAGTCCTGGCAAGCCAGGTGCAGGGCCGTGAGCGAACTGGAGCACATCGAATCCACCGCCAGGCTCGGGCCCTGCAAGTTGAGGCAGAACGACACGCGGTTGGCGATGCTCGCGCTGGAGCCGGCGAACCCCATGCGCTGGCCGCGCAGGCTGGCCTCGGCGCCCAGCAGTTGGTACTCGTTGTACATCACCCCGGCATAGACGCCGACCTGCAGCCCCGAGCCCTCCTGCCCGGCGCCGAGCTGGCGGCTGTAGCCGGCGTCCTCCATGGCCGCCCAGGCGGTTTGCAGGAACAGCCGTTCCTGGGGATCGAGCAGCTCGGCCTCCAGTGGCGAGATATTGAAGAACAGTGGATCGAACCGGTCGATGTCCGCGATGAACCCGCCCCACTTGCTGTTATGTACGCCGGCCTGGCCGCGGTCGGCGCTGTAGTAGTCGCGCCAGTCCCAGCGCTCGGGAGGAATCTCGCGGATGCTGTTGCGGCCCTGGCTGAGGTTCTGCCAGAAGGCCTCCAGGTCTTCGGCGTCCGGATAGCGCCCGGCGATACCGATGATCGCGATATCGTCATGCACCGGCGGGTTCGCCAGGGGCGGCGGCGCAGCGCTGTGGAACAGACGCCGGAGCGCAGCGCCAGGGGCGCGCCCTGGCGCCTTGGTGGTCCGCGCCGCCAGGTAGCCAGCCAGGGCGTCGAGGCTGCAATGCTCGAACAGCAAGGCCGGCGGCAACGCACCGAACACCTGTCCGAGGCGCCGGGTGAGCGTGAGGATCTGCAATGAGTCGAACCCCAGCTCCTCGAAACAGCGCGAGTCGTCGCTGCGCTCCAGCGGCCGCTGCAAGACCTCGGCCAGCAGGCCGCGCAGTTGCTCAGCGAGCGGTGCCGATACAGGGCTCGGGACCTGGCGTGCGGCAAGATAGCCAGCCAGCGCGCGCAGGCTCGGGTACTCGAAGAACAACGTCTTGGACAGCGGGCCGAAGCGTTTTTCCAGGACGGCGGTCATTTCCAGGATCATCAGCGAATCGAGCCCGTACTGCTCGAACGGCAGCTCTTCGTCCAGCCGTTGCGGTGCCAGCTTCAGGGTCCTGGCCAGCAACTGGCGCAGCCAACTCGCCACATCCACAGCCTCCAGCGCCACGACTTCGGCCACCGGCGCCGGGCCGGCGTCGAGCAAGGCGCGCAGTTTCTCGCCGTCGCGGCCAGCCAGGACCATCAGTTGTTCCGCATCGCTGTGCAATGCCTGGTAGAACGCCTTGACGCCGGTGGCGCTGGCCATGGCTTCGATGCCCGTGCGCTCGGCCAGCAGGCGACGTGCGCCAGCGCTCATGTGCAGGCCGCCCGCCTGCCAGAGCGGCCAGTTGATCGCCAGGGTCCGGCCTTGCCGGTCGCCAGCGGCGACCTGGCGGTTGCGCAGGCTGGCAAAGGCATCCAGATAACCATTGGCGGCGGCGTAGTCGCACTGTCCGGCGTTGCCCAGAACACTGGCGATGGAGGAAAACAGCACGAAGAAGTCCAGCGCCAGGCCGCTGCTGCTGCGGTCCAGGTGCTGCGCGCCGGCGACCTTGGCGGCAAGGACGGCGGCAAAGTCTTGCGCGCTCTTGTCCACCAGCAGGGCGTCACGTGTGATACCCGCGCAATGGAGGATCCCGTGCAGTGCGCCATGACGCTCGATGAGGTCGTCGATCAAGCGCTGGACCTGGTCGGCGGCGGCCAGGTCCAGGGCCTGGTATTCCACTCCCGGTCCCAACTGGGCCAGCTTCTCCAGCGCCTCGGGCGCAGTCGCCGGCGTGCGGCCACAGAGCACCACGCGGGCTCGGGGCGCCGCCGATCCGATCGCCCGGGCCATGATCATGCCGATCCCGCCCAGGCCACCGGTGATCAGGTACACGCCGTCCGCTCGCCACGGCGCGGGGCCGTCGCCAAGGGGCTGGGACAGCCAGCACAACTCTTGGCGCCGCAACGTCCCGGCCTCGGCCAGGTAGCGCAGCTGGCGCTCCGCAGGATCGACCGCCTCGGCCGCCAAGGCACTGGCCAGTTGCCAAGGGGCGAGCCCTGCCGCCACCTCGACCACCTGGCAGGCCAACGCCGGCTGCTCACGACTGGCACTGCGCAACAGCCCGGCCAGGCCGACATGGCCCACAGGCTCATCGGCGGCGATCAACAGCTGCAGCAGGCATGGCCGCGCGTCCTGGAGCAAGGGCTTGAGTTGCGCAGCCAGGGCCTGCGCGGCTTGCTGGTAGTCGCCCGGCGCCAAGGCATGACAGCCGATGCCCGAGGCCTGTAGCGCTTCGGCCAGCCCGGCAAAGGCTTCATGCTGGCCCAGGACCAGCACCTGTCGATCGAGGTCCGGCGCGGGAATCGCGCTGGCCGGTTGGACCTCGCGCCACTGCTTGCGGCACAGCAAGCCGTCGCTCGCTTCGGGACCGGCAGTGGCGACCCGGAACGACAACTGGTGGAGCAAGGCGCAGCACTGGCCCTGCTCGTCGAACAACTCAAGGTCGAAGCGATAGCCCGGGGCCGTACCGCCCGCCCGGCGAATTCGTACCTGCAACGTTGCCGGGCAATCGGCCAGCAGCACCCACTGCCCCACCCTGTCGGGCAACAGCAGCGGTGGCCGCTCGCCCAGCTCATCCAGCAACAAGGCCATGACCCCTTGCATGGCGGCATCGAGCAAGGCTGGATGAATGGCGAAGCCCGCGTTCGCCGCCGGATCCTCCAGGGTCACCCGGGCCAAGGCTCGGTCTTCCCAGCGCTCCAGCGTCAACAGGCGACGATGGCTGTGCCCATACTCGATGCCCATGGCGGCCAGGCACCGATAACAGGCCTGAATATCCACTGTCCGCGGAGCGCCGCCGGCGGCCTCCAGCGACGGCGCCGGGACCACGCCAAGGGCGGCCTGCGCCTGGCAATGCAGTTGCAGCTGGGCGGCATGATCGTAGGAATAGAGGCCGACCCGGTACTGGTCCTGCGCCTGTGCTTGCACCTCAAGGAACAGCTCCCCGGCAGCGGCGGTTTCGACGCTGAACGGCTGGTGCCAGGCCAGGTCGCGAACCAGCAACGCTTGGCCGGCGGGTAGCGCGCCGCCCAGGGCTGCGGTCAACGCCGCCTGAATCATCGCGACCATCGCCGCCCCGGGCAGCACGCCCTGGCCGTTGACACGATGCTCGGCCAGCAGGCTTTCGGTACCGCTGAAGCGGGTCAGGTAACGCAAGCCATGCAGGTCCGATACATTGCGCTGGAGCAGCGGATGCAGGTGGGTTTCGCCGCTGCTGACAGGCAGCTCCCGGGCCGCGGGAGCCTGCCAGTATCGCTCGCGGGCGAAGGGGTAGCCCGGCAGGCTCAGGGGCGCCGGACGGCCCTGCGGATACATCTGCTGCCAGTCGAGGTCGGCACCGGCCAGCCAGGCGTCGAGGGCGGCCTGGCTGGCCGCCCGGTGCATGTCGTGGCCAAGCGCCGGGCCGGGCAACGGCGTGGCGGACTTGGCTCGAGTGCGGGCCTGGGTGGCACCACTGGCGATGAAGTCGCGCAGCCGTTCCTGCAATTGCGCCAACGAACCGACCAGCCATCCACAGCGCTGCTCCATGGCCTCGCGCGCCAGTTGCAGGGTGCAGGCCAACGCTGGCAAGCCAGCCCCTTGCACTGCCTCGTGGGTCAATTCGTCGAGCAGCGAACGGGCTTGCTGCAACAGTTGCTCGCGGCTCTTGGCCGACAGCAGGATGATCGCCGGTCGCTGTTCGTCCACGACCATGGCGGGCCTGGGCCGTTGCTCCTGGTACTCCTGGAGCACCAGGTGGGCATTGGCGCCACCGGCGCCGAAAGACGACACGGTGGCGATGCGCGGCGCCGCCTTGAGCACACCGCCGACCTCGACCTGGGCCTGGGGCCACTCGGCCAGGGTTTTCTGCACCCTGAAGGGGGTGGCGGCAAAATCGATTTCCGGGTTTGGCGCATCGGCGTGCAGCGACGGCACCAGCTGCCGGTGCTGGAGTTGCAGCAGCACCTTGGTGATCCCGGCGATACCGGCCGCGCTTTCGCAATGGCCGATGTTGGACTTGATCGAGCCGATGGCACAGTACTGAGTGCGCGCAGTGCCCGCCCCGGCATTGAACGCCCGCGCCAGGCCGGCGATCTCGATCGGATCGCCCAGGGCGGTGCCGGTACCATGGGCTTCGACATAGCTCACGGAGCTGGGGTCGACGCCGGCGCGGGCCAGCGAATCGCTCACCAGGCGCGCCTGGGCCAGGGGGTTGGGCACGGTGTAGCCGTTGGTCTTGCCGCCGGCATTGAGCATGCTGCCCTTGATCACGCCGTAGATCCGGTCGCCATCGGCCTCGGCCCGGGCCAGCGGCTTGAGCAACAAGGCGCCTACACCCTCGCCGGCGACAAATCCGTCGGCGTCGGCGCCGAACGCCTTGCAGCGCTGGCCGGTGGAGAGCATCTGCATTTCGCTCAGGCCCATGTAGTGCACTGGATCGACCAGCAGGCTGACCCCGCCGACCAGCGCACAGTCGCTGACGCCGCTGTGCAAGCTGTCGAGCGCCAGGTGGATAGCCGTGAGCGATGAGGAACAGGCGGTGTCCACCGCCAGGCTCGGCCCCTGGAAGTTGAACTGGTAGGACACCCGGTTGGCCACCGACCAGTAGCTGGACTGCCGGTTATAGGCGCCGTTCATCACACCGACGAACACTCCGACCCGCTGTCCCTCGGCCAGGCGCGCCGGGGTATAGCCGGCATCGCCGATGCACTGGTAGGCCTCTTCCAGGAACAGGCGCTCCTGTGGGTCCATCTTCAAGGCTTCGCGGGGCGAGATGTGGAAGAACAGCGGGTCGAACTTGTCGATCTCGTGGATGAAGCCACCCCAAGGGGTATAGATGCGCCCGGGAGTACCGGGAACCTGGTCGAAATACTGGCGCCAGTCCCAACGCTCCCGCGGTACCTGGCTGATGCAGTTGCTGGCGTTCTTCAGGTGCTGCCACAGCTCGCGCACGTTGGCCGAATTGGCGTAGCGTCCCGCCAGCCCGACGATGGCCACATCGGTACCGGGTCTGCCGGATGGGGGCTGGACGGGTGGCGGCGAGGCAAAACGTGACTTGCCCGGGATGATCGGTTGCCCGCTCGTTCCGGCGGCGGGAGCCGGCGGTGGCGCGGCCTGGTCCACGCCCAGCAGGGACTTGAGGCGTTCTTTCTGGGTAGCGACGAAATGCCCGGCCAGGGCCTCGACGGTCTGGTATTCGAAGAACAGCGTGCTGCTGACCCCATCGAGCTGGTCACGCAGCAAGTTGGTGAGCTGCACTACCAGGATCGAATCGATGCCGTAGGTCTCCAGCGCTTCACGAGCGTCGATCTCTTGCGGAGCGATCTTGAACAGCCCGCCGATGACCTGCTTGAGGTGGTCGATCATGCCCGCCTTGAGCTGGCTGTCGTCCACCGCCAATGGCGCGGCGAGCGGCCTGGGCAATGCTGGCGATGGCGATGGCGCTTGCGTCGCGCTGCGTGACGGGCGCGCCGCGGTGCCGGCGCCGCTTGCCAGGGGCTCGCAGCGATCCTGCCAGACCACGCCATTGCTTCGGGCGATGATCACTTGCTGGCCCAGGTCGTGATCGGCCAGGGCCGGAAACAGCACCTGGCGGTAGCCTTCACTTTCCAGGACCTGCTTCCACTGCCGTGGAGCCAGCGCCGGACCGCCGGGCAGGCGCAGCTGCGGATCATCGAACAGCCACCAGCCCTTGAGCAGGCCAAAGGTCAGGTGGGTGAACAAGCCATTGCCGGCGATCTCGTTGATCATCAGCAGGCCGTTGTGCTTGAGCAGCGCCTTGACGTTCTTCAGGGTCCGGCGCAGATCCTGCGTTGCATGCAGGACGTTGGTGGCGATCACCAGGTCATAGGTGCCTGGCTCGATACCCTGGACCGCCAATGGCTGGTCGACATCGAACGGCTGGCAGGCCAGGTACGGGACTTGCGGGCCATAGGCCTGGCGGGCGTGCCTGAGGAACGCCTGGGAGACATCGGTATAGCAGTATTCGGCGATCCACTCCTGGAACGGTCGCAGCTTTTCGAAGGCACGGGCACTGGTGCCACCAGTGCCGGCACCGACCTCGAGGATCCGGATCGGCACCTGCGGCGCCTGCTCCAGGCGGCCGCGGACGAACTCCAAGGCCGCGTCGAGCAGTACTTCGTTAAAGAAATCGGACAGCGGATTGTGCTTGTAGATGCCCTCGACCAGAGCCATCGAGGCATCGGGAAAGAGAATGTCGGTGGCCGGGATCCGGCCATCGAGAATCCGCGGCAGGGCCTGCAAGCTCGCCTCGGCCAGCAATACCTCGGCCTTGAGGCTGGCGTGTTCGAGCCAGGCCGGCTGGTGCCCGGCCCACTCTTGCCACAACGCCTCCAGTGCCACCGGCCGCACCTGGGTGTCGTGGTATACGCCGTCCTCCAGCCGCAGGTAGCCATGCTGCGCCAATTCTTCCAGGCTCTTGGCAAGCCAGCGCTGGTACATCGGCGACAGCTTGCAGCGCTGCTGCATATCGATGGCCGATTCGCCTGGACAAGTGAAGCAGCCCAAGCGCTCGAGCTGGGCCTGCAGCAGGCGCAACTGCAAGGTATGGATGAGCGCCTTGTGCGCCTGCACCTGTGCCACCACGCCGCGCACCTGCTGGCTGTCCGGACGCAGGCGGTCCTGGATCCGCGGGAGCAACGAGGGGTAGGCAGCCGGACGCAGTTCGGCGTATTCCCCCAACGGGCCGCCGGCAGGGGCCGGCAGTGCCAGCTGGCCGAAGGTTTCACCCAGGCTGCGTGTGGCACGCAGGAAGGTCAACTGGCTCGGCGCCTGGCCTTCGGCCTCACCAGCGAGCAGCACCCGCAGGGCTTGCAGCGCCGACTCGCCGTCGATCGAGCCCAGTCCGAGGCCGGCCATCCGCCGCCGATAGTCCTCGCCGGCCACCGAGCCGATCTCACCCCAGTAGCCCCAGTTGATGACCTGCACCGGGTAGCTGCGGCGTTGCCCCAGATAGCGGCCGAAAGCGTTCTTGAAGGTGCAGCCGGCGGCGTAGTTGCCCTGGCCCGGGGACTTGGTGAAGCTCTGCAGCGAGGAGAAGAACAGCATGAAATCCAGCGGCTGATGCTCGAATACCTCGGCCAGGCATACGCTGACGTCGACCTTGGCGGCCAGCGCGGCGGCGAACTCCCCAGGCTGCATGCGCGCCAGGCTTCGATCCTCGAGCTGCAGCGCGGCGTGGATCACGCCATGGATCGGCCCATGCTCGGCCAGCACTTGCGCCACGGCCTGTTGCAGCGCGGCATGATTGCCGGCATCGGCCCTGATGTAGCGTGGCGCCGGGCCCAGCCGGGCGAGCTGGTCGATGGCCGCGGTGATCGGGTCGTCCTGTTCACGACGCCCGATCCAGATGACCTGCGCCGCATGGCTGCGGATCAATTGCTCGCTCCACCAGCGGCCGATGCCACCGGCACCACCGACCACCAGGTAGACCCCGCCTTGGCGATAGGGGTCCTTGAGCGTAGCGGCCTGGGGGGGCAGGCAAGGCACCAGGCTGGGTCGATACCAGGCCGCGTCGCGCCAGGCCAGTGCATCGCCTTGCGGGTCGGCGGGCAATGCCAACAGGTCCTGGCTCGGCCAAGCGTCGCCGGCCGGCAGGTCCAGCAGCCGAATCCGCCAATGGCGGTACTCCTTGGCCATCGCGCCGACCAGGCCGTGGACGCTGGCATGGGCAGGCGCCACCGGTTCATGGACGGCCTGGTGCAGCGTGCTGGCCTGATCGAATACCGTCAGGGTGGCGCGGGTGATCAGCGTCCAGGCCAGCGGCTGGCTGTCGCCGCCCATCGCCAGCACCGCCTTGAGCAAGCGGAACAAACCCAGGACCCCAGCCTGCTGGGCGTGGATCATGTCGGCGACGCCGCTCGACTGCTGTGCCTCGCTCGGCGCCAGCCACAGCACCTGCTCCAACGGGCCCAGCTCGGCCAACCGCGCGGCCAGGGTCTCGATGGACTCGCTGCCGTCCAGGAGCAACGCGGCGGCCTGCGGATAACGCGCCGCCAACTGCCGCTGGCCATCCACGTCATGGGCGATCGTCAGTAACCGTCCGGTGTCCGGCGCTTGTACTTGCACACCGACACGCTGCCATTTTTCCAGCAGGTACCAATCGGCCTGCGCGCGATCGTCCAGCAAGCCTTGCAGGGCCGACGGCGCCTTCAGCTCCCGCAGGACAAAATCCCGCAGGGCCAGGCAATGCTCGCCCTGCTGGTTGTAGATATCGATATCGAAGCTCGACTGACCGACATCCACGGCCTGCCGGGCATCACGCACCCAGGCCCATATCCGCTCCCCCAGCGCCGCCCCGCTCTGCCACAACCCGGCCAATGCGAAAGGCACTCGGGTGGTCTGCAACAGCGCCGCCTGGCCCTGCTCCAGCCGCTTGGCCAGGAGCAGCCCGACGGTGGCTTGCAGGGCGCCATCCATCAGGCTCGGATGCAGGACGAACGGCCCATGCCCTGCCCTCGACGACTGCGGCAGTTCGATCTGCGCCAGCAATTGTCCGGCACCGGTGTGCAACTGGCTTACCGCCCGGTGGCTGGGGCCGTAGTGGATGTCGACGCTGTCGAAGGCGCGGTACAGCGTGTCGGCGTCCAGGCTTCGCTCCTGGATACTCGCCTGCAACGCCGCCAGGGACGCTGGTGGCTCGGGTATACCCTGCAGCAGCGCCTCGCCCTGGCAGTACAGCGCCTGGCCCTGCGGCGCGCGTATCTGGAAACCCAGGCGCTGCGGGTCCAGGCTGTCCACCAGGATCTCGACACCCAGAGGCTCGCCGTCCTGTTCGTCGAGCGCCAGCGGTTGCGCCCATACCAGGTTGCACAGGGCCAGGGGAGCGGCCCCCTGCTCACCCAGGGATTGGCTGATGGCCTCGCGTGCCATTTCCAGGTAAGCCACCGCGGGCAATACCCTCTGCTTGCGCACCCGGTGATCACGCAGGAAAAATTCGTTACCCGTGAATATCGAGGTGAACTTCTGCTGCGCCAGGTCCGACACGTTGCGTTGCAACAACGGATGCAGATGCCCGGCATCGCCCCGCTGGGCCTGGGGCGGGAACTGGAAGTCGCCACGGACCCAAGTGCGTTCGCGGGCGAAGGGATACCCCGGCAGGCTGATGCGCCGGAGCGTCCCCGGCGCAGCCCCGAGCAGTGTCCAGTCGAACGCCAGGCCCTTGACCCAGAGCTCCAGCAGTTTCTGGTATTTGCCTTTGTCGGCCCAGGCCACTAGCGTCGCCGCCATGTCTTCATCATGGGCGAGCACCGCCATCGCCGCCTTGTTCTCCTGGACGCGGCCCAGGTACAGGTTGTCGAAGCACCCCGAGCACTGAGGCGTGCTGGCCAGCAATGCTTGGCCCTGGGCCAGGCGCTGCTGTAGCTCATCGATGCTCGTGGCACTGAACGCCAGGCGATACTCCAGTGCCTCGCGGCCCTGCTGCAGGGTGAAGGCCAGGTCATCCAGACGCGGCAGCTGGCCCTCCAGGGCGCGACGTTGCAGGCATTGCCGTAGACGCTCGACTTGTTGCAGCAGCTGGGGCGGCGTCCGCGCGGACAAGAGGATGATCGCAGGCTGGTCGGCAAGGGCCGGCGAGCGCTCCGGGGCCTGGTACTGGGCGATGATCACGTGCCCGTTGGAGCCGCCGGAACCGAAGGACGAGACAGAAGCGACCAATGGATGTTCGCGTTCGCTACCGTCCAGATCCAGCAGCGGCTGGCGCCACTCTTGCAGTTGCTGCGGGATATGGAACGGTGACTCGGCGAAGGCGATCGCCGGATTGAGCCGTTGCGAATGCAGCGATGGCGCCAACTGCCGATGCTTGAGTTGCAGTAGTACCTTGGCCACCCCGGCGATCCCCGCGGCCGACTCCAAGTGCCCGATGTTCGACTTGGCCGAGCCCAGCGCGCAGTGCCGGGCCGCAACCGGCGGCCGGCCCAAGGCGGCGCTGCGTTGGGCGAAGGCTTGTTGCAGGCCACTGATTTCGATCGGATCGCCCAACGCCGTGCCGGTGCCGTGGGCCTCTATGTAGCTGAGTTCCCGTGGATCCATGCCGGCCTTGGCCAGGGACTCGGCGATCATCGCGCCCTGGGCGTTGGGGCTGGGCACCGTGTAGCCGTGGGTCCTGCCGTTATGGTTGATCGAAGTGGCACGAATCACCGCGTGGATGTTGTCGCCATCGGCCTGGGCCTCGGCCAGCGGCTTGAGCAACACCGCGCCGACGCCTTCGCCAGGCACGAAGCCGTCGCCGCCTTCGCCGAAACTGCGGCAGCGTCCGTCGCTGGAAGACATGGTCAACTGCGACTGGATGAAATACTTGTTCGGGTGCAGCGACAGGTTGACGCCCCCGGCCAGGGCCACTCGGCACTCACCCCGCCGCAGGCTCTGTACCGCCAGGTGCAAGGCCGTCAGCGATGAAGAGCAGAGGGTGTCCACCGCCATGCTCGGGCCATTGCAGTCCAGGACGTAGGACACCCGGTTGGCGATCAAGCCGAACGAGGCATCGACCGCATCGTCAGTGCAGTCGCTGGCAGTGGAGCGGGTATACAGCAGGTACTCGCCGTGCATCACGCCGACGAACACGCCCATGTTGCCCTGGTAGTGACGTTGCAGCGCGGCGCGGTCGTAGCCTGCATCTTCCAGGGTGTGCCAGGCGGTCTCCAGGAAGATCCGCTCCTGGGGATCCATGCGTTCGGCATCGCGCGGGGAAATATTGAAGAACAACGGGTCGAAGCGATCGACATCGTCGATGAAGCCACCCCACTGGGTGTTGATCTTGCCTTTCTGGCCGCGGTCCTGGCTGTAGTAGTACTGGTTCTGCCAGCGTTCGGCGGGAATCTCGCCGATGCTGTCCACCGCATTCTTCAGGTTGTCCCAGAAGCTCTCAACATCGGGCGCCCCGGGGAAGCGCCCGGCCAGGCCGATGATCGCGATCGGTTGTTCCTGCTGCGCCGGCTGCCGCTCGGGCGCGGACCTTGGCTCGCTGCCGGCGATCTGCATGCCAGCCTTGGCCGGCTCCCGTAGCCCGAGCAGCTGGCGGCTGCGCGCCGGATGCTCGGTGGCGAACCAGGACGCCAGGGCCCTGATGCTCTGGTATTCGAAGAACAAGGTGCTGGACAACTCACCGAAAGCTTGCGCCAAGCGCTGGTTGAGCTCGGTGATCATCAACGAGGTCAGGCCGTAGCGATCAAAGCTCTGCTGGCTGTCGAGGCTGTCTTCGGCAATGGCCGAGACCTTGGAAAAATGCTGTTTGAGATAGCTCTCAAGCGCCGCTTGCAGGCTGTCGTCGCGGGCGGGCCCGGTCAGTTCGCTGCTGGCGGGAGCGGCGATATGGCAATCGAGGCCCGCAAAGGGATACGGCGCCAGGGCCACGCGCCGGCATTCATGCCGGGCAATTTGCTGCAAGTCGACCTGGCCTGCGACCCAACGGCTGGCGACGGCCTCCAGGGCCTGGCGATCCAGTCCTTGCAAATCCGCCTCGCTGACCGGCGGCCGTACTTCCCGGCCCGCCGTTCCACGCAGCAACGACGAACCCGTGCCAGCCCCGAGCAGCTCGAGCAATTGCGCCGCGCTCTCGGCCACCAGCGCCAGGCGATGGCCAAGGGCGACCCGGCCCACGCACAGGGTATAGCTGATGTCGCCCAGGCTGGCCTCATCCAGGCGGCCAGCCTGCAGATCGCTGGCAAAGGCCGCCAGCAGCCGCTGCAGTTGTTCATCGCTGGCGGCGCTGAATGGAAACAGCCAGGGACCGTGAGGCTGCGTCCTGGCATCGGCCGGCGGCGGCGCCTCGAGGATCAGGTGGCCAGCGGAGCCACTGGCACCGAAGGCATTGATCAAGGCTCGCGGCGGCCCTTGCCAATGACGCAGGCTGTCGACGATGGCCAGCTTGCCGTGCTCCATGGCCACCAGGGGACTCAGGGGTACGCACCCCAGGGTCGGTGCCAATTGCCGGTGCTTGAACTGCATCAGCACTTTGGTGATCTGCGATAGCGCCGAGGCCGACTCCAGGTGGCCGATGTTGGCCTTGATCGAGCCCACGGGCAGCGGTGTATCGCCCTGGCGCTGGCCGAAGACCTTGGCGATAGCCGCGAACTCGGCGCCATCGGCCAGGCTGGCGCCCGGCGCGGCGGCTTCCACGTAGCCGATAGCCTCGGCGTCCAGCCCGGCCTGGCGCAATGCCTGGCTCATCGACGCCGCTTGGCTGTCGGTGCTTGGAGCACCGTAGCGCAGCGTCCTGCCGCTGTGGCCGATGGCCGTGGTGCGGACCAGGCCAAGGATCTGGTCGCCGTCGCGCCTGGCGTCCGCCAGCGGCCTGAGCAACAGGGCACCGACGCCCTCGCCCGCCACCCAGCCATTGGCGTCCAGGCCGAACGGATGGGCCTGGCCCTCTGCGGACAGCAGCTCCAGGGAGCTCAACAGCTCCAGGTGCGAGGGGTGGCTGATCAGGTTCACTGCACCGACGAGCGCTGCCCGGCACTCGCCCTGGCGGATGCTCGCACAGGCGAAATGCAGGGCGGTCAGTGCCGAGGAACAGGAGGTGTCGAAGGCTACGCTGGGACCATCGAAGTCGTTGAAGAACGAAACTCGGTTGGCAATCGCCGAATGCAAGGAACTCGCCCGCTGGCCTTGCGTGCCGGGCTGGTGGTGCTGGTAATCGCCCCACATCGCGGCAACGAAGACTCCGACCCGCCCGGCACTGCGGCGCAGGCTGCTGGCGGTATGGCCGCTGTTCTCCAGGCAATGCCAGGCCGCTTGCAGGAACAGGCGCTCCTGGGGGTCCAGGGTCCTGGCTTCGGCGGGGGTGATATTGAATAGCAACGGATCGAACAGCTGCTTATCGGCCAAGGCTCCCACCGACCAATGCGGCCCGACGGCTGCCGCCTGCTGGCCATGCAATAGCGTACCGGCGTTGATGCTGGCGATGGACGAACGCCCGGCGCTCAGGTTATCCCACAGCTCCCGGACGTCTGCGGCGCCCGGATAGCGGCCACCGATCCCGACGATCGCCAGCGGCTCATCAGGCTCCGCGGCGCAGGTGCCCGCCACTTCGAGGCGCGGCCAGCCCCGGGGCAGTTGCTGGATCACGGTGCCGCCAACGAAGCTGTGCAGCAGCTCGTCGCCCTCGTCCAGGGCGAAGGCAGCGCGAACCTTATCGAAGTACATCGAGCCGATGGGGCACAGCCCGATATCGAATTCGCCTTGTCTTTCCAGGAGCAACTGGCCGATCCGTCCGGCTTGCAGCAGGTTGAAATAGCGACTGTCCGCACCATGGGCCGGCGCCTGGCCGGCGATGATGAAGATCCGCAGCCGGGCCTGTTGCCCGTGCTTGCGGTTGAAGGGGGTATAGCTGCCATTGAACAACTGCGGGTCAGCCTCGCCGATGCGACTCAGGGCATGGCTGGCGGCGTGGTAGCGGTAGATACCGGCAGGCAGCCATGGCTCCTGCCCCGCCTCCCGGGGCGCCGGAGCGGTCAGTTGCAGGTAGATCTTCAGCTCCAGGCTGGAGTCGACGTGATACAGATGGGCGCCATCCGCGGCGGCCCGCAGCATGCCCAGGACGCGGCTCAATTGCGCCAGGCTCGGCGGGGTCTCGGCGTACTGGCGCTTGGTGGCACGCAGGCGCAGCGCCTCAGCACCGATCGCCAGGCAAGGCAGTTCGATGACCTGCTCGCCCTGCTCCGGCAAGTCGCGACGAATCTGCCGTTGCTGTTGGTGCAACTGCTCCAGCGCTGCCTGGCCCGGCAAGTCGAAACCGTTGGTGCTGGCACTCAGGAAATCGCCGAATCCAGCTCCCGGTACCAGGCTCGCGCTGGCGGCCGAGCCGCCCTGGACCAGGCAATGCAGGACCCGATGGCTGGGTTGCAAGGCGAACAACTGGCGCAGTGGCGCAACCTCGAAACCCTGTACCGGGGCCAGCGCCAGGCCCAGTCCTGCCTGGCGCGACAGCAACAGCTGCTCGATGTACCCCGCTTCCAGGACCAGCAGCGCCGGCGCGGCATGGTTGTAGATGGGTTCGATGGCGGCCATCTCGGCGACCAGGAACAGCGCGAAATCGGCCCCGGCCAGTCGCGGGTCCTGGGGCACGTCCCGGGCCGGCACGCTGACCGGTAGCAGCCGGTTGAGCCGTGGCTGGTAGTACCAGGCGCCTCCCGGCAAGCCCTCGACCCGCCCCTGGGCCACGTACAGGTAGCACTGGATGGCATTGAGGCCGCCGGCCGATGAATAAAGGTACTTGCCCTGCCCTTGCAGCGAGACTTCGCGCAGCAACGACAACAGCTGGCCCAGTTGCTCGCGGCCGGCGGGCGTAACCTGCGTAGTGCGCAGATAGGCAGCTGGATCGAAGCTCACCGGTTCCAGCCGGATTGGCTCCGATCCGGACGCGCCATGGGTGGACGAGACTGGCGCCGTCGTTGCCGGCGCTGGCGAGTCCGCCAGCCCCCCCTTGTCGTCCAGGATATAGGCCATGATAGCGGCGATGGTCGGTCGCTCCAGCAGCACCTGCACCGGCAAGGTGACCTGATACTGCTGATGAATGCTGTGGATCGCCTGCACCAGGGTGAAGGAGGTCGCGCCCTGGTCAAAAAGATCGTCGTCAGGTGCCAGCTCGGTCAGTTCCAGCGCTTGGCGAAAGTGCGCTTGCAGCCACGCGGCCAGCGCCTGGACATCCAGCGTCGATGCCCGGGCGCCGGTTGCAGGGCCGCTGCTACCCTCGAGCAGTGCCTTGCGGTCAGCCTTGCCATGGGCGGTGACCGGGATCTGCTCGACGAACAGCACCCGGTTCGGCGTCATGTATTCCGGCAAGCGCGACTTGATGAAATCGCGCACGGCCTTCTTGTCCAGCCCTTGGGCAACGACATGGGCCACCAGCTTGGGGTCCTCCGATCCCGCATCCTGGACCTGCACCACCGCATCGCTGATCGAAGGGTGGCTCTTCAAGGTGGTTTCGATCTCGCCCAGCTCGATGCGCAAGCCGCGCAGCTTGACCTGGGAATCGAAGCGCCCCAGCACCTCGATCTCGCCGTTATCGAGGAAACGTGCCTCGTCGCCGGTGCGGTACAGGCGAGCATCGGGCTCGTCGCAGAACGGATCGCGGATGAATTTCTCCGCCGTCAGCTCGGGTCGATTGAGATACCCGCGGGCCAGGCCGACACCACCGATGCACAATTCGCCGGTCTGGCCGATGGGCACCGCCGCGGTTCCGGCGTCGAGGATATGGATGCGAATGTTGTCGATGGGTCGTCCGATTGGCACGCGCCGGTCGGCCCGTGGCTCGGCGACCCACCAGGTGACGTCTACCGCAGCTTCGGTGGGGCCGTACAGGTTGTGCAACCGGGCCTGGAGCAGTGAACGGTAGAGCAGCAGTAAATCGTGGGTCAGGGCCTCGCCGCTGACGAACACGTTGCTCAACGATCGACACTCGTCCACCGCCGGATGCTTGAGGAACAAGCGCAACATCGAAGGCACGAAGTGGCAGATGGTGATCCGTTGCGCCTTGATGATCTCCACCAGGTAGTGGGCATCCTGGTGGCCACCGGGCCGGGCCATGACCAGGCAGGCGCCACTGAGCAGCGGCAGGAACAACTCCCATACCGACACATCGAAAGTGAAGGGAGTCTTCTGCAGGATCCGCTCATCCGGCCCCACGGCGTAATGGCGCTGCATCCATAGCAGCCGGTTGCAAATGGCCTTGTGCGGCAACATGCAGCCCTTGGGGCGGCCAGTGGAGCCGGAGGTGTAGATGACATAGGCCAGGTCGGCGGGACTGTTGATGAGCGAGGGATTGGCCTCGCTGGCATGCAGCGCCTGGTTCTGCGGGTCATCCAGGCACAATGCCTGGACGGCGTGTTCGGCCAGTCGCGGGGCAAAACGCCGCTGGGTCAGCACCACGCTGACCGAGGCGTCGTCGATGAGCAATGCCAAGCGTTCCTGCGGATAGCCAGGGTCCAGCGGCAAGTAGGCGCCACCGGCCTTGAGGATTGCCAGCAAGGCCACCATCAGCTCGAGCGAGCGCTCCATCTGCACGCCCACCAGGCTGTCGGGCCCGACTCCCAGTTCGCGCAAGTAGTGAGCCAGACGGTTGGCCCGGGCATTCAACTGGGCAAAGCTCAAGCACTGGTCGGCAAACGCCACGGCCACAGCGTCGGGGCTACGCAGCACTTGTTGTTCGATCAACTGGTGCAGGCACAGGTCCAGCGGGTATGGGTGGTCCGTAGCGTTCCAGCCGGCGATGATCGCTGCTTCCGAAACCTGGTCACCAGGCCGCCCCTCTTGCGACATGCCCCGTGGGCCGCCATTGGTCGAGTTGTTGTCAGACACTGCGCGACTTCCCTGTCAGGTTCGGCCACCGGGCCCGGCAGCTTTTATCCGTGTCATCCCGTCGGCGGGACAGGCTCATGGGAGCGCCGGCCACGGGCTCAGGCAAATGAAGAATCGATTTCGTGCGGGGGTGCGCGGGCGGCTAATCGTCCTCCAGGGGACGCGGGTGACGATCCCACAGGCGCCTGCCCGGGAGCACGGATGCACAAGGCCACCCCGGTTCCAGCCATGGCTTCGATGGAGGTTCAGCGAGAAGCAAGGCCGACGTATCCGCGTTCCTGAACACAGTAATTCCCTTTAACAGTGACTGTCCGAGGCTTGCCAGCAGCAACGATGCATACCTTGCGTGATCAATGACTTTGTTGTTTTTGCCGTGGTCCTGCGGACCCGGGTCGATTGCCGCAAGACGACGGTACGAGCGTAGTAGCAACAGGTCAGCTGTCAAACCTCGATCCACGGACTTGGCACCGACAGGCCCGAACGCCATCGACCCGGCGCCCGCAATTGCGGTGTGGCGACGAACTCAAGGCCCGCTATCGGACTGCAACTCCATACCCCATGCGTTGTCCGGTATAGGGGCGTCATGACGCCCAGCGACACAGGCCGAGGCGGACCGACCAAAGGTATTGACCTTCAAGTCGGCTTCAAACCTAGCCTCGACTCCCGGACAGCCGGGACAGACTCGCGCTGCCCCCGAACGATGGTGCGCGCCAAAGCCGCTACGCTCTAGCTACGCGCGGCCATTGCCCCTCAACGCCAGGCACCGCAGGCTCGTACGCAACCGACCTCCAACGCTCCTGCACTACATAAGAGAGAGATGCGAACATGGGATATGTCACCACACAAGACGGAGTCGAGATTTTCTACAAGGACTGGGGCCCGCGGGACGCCCAGGTCATCTACTTCCACCACGGCTGGCCACTCAGTTCGGACGACTGGGATGCGCAGATGTTGTTCTTCCTCAAGCACGGCTTCCGGGTGGTGGCCCATGACCGCCGTGGCCACGGGCGCTCGAGCCAGGTGTGGGACGGGCACGACATGGACCACTACGCCGATGACGTGGCGGCGGTGGTCAAGCACCTCGGGGTACAGAAGGCAGTGCATGTCGGCCATTCCACCGGTGGTGGCGAAGTGGTGCGCTACATCGCCCGGCATCCCGAGGATGCGGTAGCCAAGGCGGTATTGATCAGCGCCGTACCGCCGCTGATGGTCAAGACCGAGAGCAACCCTGAAGGTCTGCCCAAGTCGGTGTTCGACGACTTGCAGGCGCAGCTCGAAGCCAATCGCGCCCAGTTCTACCAGGACATTCCGGCCGGGCCTTTCTATGGCTATAACCGACCGGGGGCTAAACCGTCCGAGGGCGTGATCCGCAACTGGTGGCGCCAGGGCATGATGGGCAGCGCCAAGGCCCACTACGATGGCATCGTCGCGTTTTCCCAGACCGACTTCAGTGCCGACCTGGCCGGCATCGGCATCCCGGTGCTGGTGATGCACGGCGATGACGACCAGATCGTGCCCCACCATAACTCGGGGGTGCTCTCGGCCAAGCTGCTGGCCAAGGGCACGCTCAAGCTCTACCCCGGTTTACCCCACGGCATGCCTACCAGCCATGCCGATACCATCAATGCCGACCTGCTGGCATTCATTCGCAGCTGATCGCACGAGGGCCAGCCCCTGGCCCTCTTCTCTATTCCTATGGTCGCTACTTCTTCGAACTGGCCAAGCGCTGCGGGCAATGGAGAATCTGCGCAATCGGCCAGGAACTCATCGCCAACCATGGCGCACCTGCACTACACCCAGCGGTACCGGCGAGGGGGCGGTGAGGTGTTGGCCTCCAGGAACGGCCCCCGTGTAAAGCGCCCAGCCCCAATGGAAGGCCTTGGAAACTACCAGATCTTGTAGGTGCCAAGCCGATACCGGTCCTCTATAAGGGACCGCTTTACCTACCCTCGAGGACATCCAGCATGCACATGGAAGAGCACAGGCTGAGCGAGATGAACGATGAGTTGCGTTTTTCGCTAGGGCGTTTCCGCTACGAACAGTTCGTGCAACGGCTGGGATGGCGACTGCCGGCCCATCCCCATCCGGACCAATGCGAATGGGACCAGTACGATACCGAACATGCCCGGTATATCCTGGCCATCAACCGGCAAGGCGCCATCCTCGGCTGTTCGCGGTTGATACCCACCACCTGCCCCAACCTGCTCGAAGGCGTCTTCAGCCAGACCTGCTCAGGCGCACCGCCCAGGCACCCAGCCATTTGGGAAATGACCCGATTCACTACTCGGGAATCACAATTGGCGATGCCGTTGTTCTGGAGAAGCCTGAAGGTCGCCAGCCAGGCGGGGGCCGAGGCCATCGTCGGGGTGGTCAACCGGAGCATGGCGCGCTACTACCAGATCAATGGCGTGCACTATGAACGGCTGGGGCCGCCGACCCTGCACCAGGATGAAAAACTCATCGCCATCAAGCTTTCGGCCCATCGCGAACAGCATCGCCGTGCCCTGGCACCGGCGACTTTGAGTGGCAATACCCCTTTGCAGGAAACCGCCTGAACAGGCCGAGCCGCCCGCAGGCGACTCGGCAGCGGCTCAGATATAGCCCAGGGCAACCGCGTAGGACACCGCCTGGACCCGGTTGCTGGCGCCGATCTTGCGCTGGATGTTGCGGTGGTGGTAGTTCACCGTGTCGGTGCACACCCCCATGATCACGCCGATTTCTTCCGAGGTCTTGCCATCGGCAGTCCAGCGCAGCACATCGCATTCCCGTCCACTGAACTCGACCTGGGCATTGAACACGCTGTCATCGCTTTCCAGTTCAGAGATCTTCTCATGGGCAGCGATGGCGAATGCCCTGGTCACAGGTTTCAAGGCCTCGAACTCCTCGAGGCTGATGGCCTTGCTCCGTCGTGCCAGGCTCAGCAGGCCGACTCGCCCCTGGGCATTGAACGAAGGTTGCGCCAAGCCATGGCACAGGCCCGAATCCCTGGCCTCGGACCAGAACTGTGGGCTGTCGCGAAATAGCTCGTTAGTCCACAGGATCGTGGCCGGGGAAAGCTTGCTGTGCTTCACCGTCGGATCGATCAAGGCGTAGTTTTCCCCCTGGTAGCGCTGCACCCAGTGCTCGGGGTAATTGCTATATATAGATGTCCTGGGGCGCATGAATGGGGTCACGCTACACATGCCGTAGGCAAAGAAGTCGAAACCCAGTTCATGCAAGGCTCTCATCGCGATAACCCTGAATTCTTCAGTATCAGCGGCTTGTGCAAAGATACTGTAAAAATAAGCGTCCCATCCAAACAGCTGTCCTAATTCCATTTTGAACACCACTAAAGTTTGAACGAGGTCGTGAGACTAGACCAAACTGAACTCATGTCAACAGGTAAATCGGAAGCTCCATAGACGTCTTCGTACTAATACTAGATTTGTACTATATAGTTAAACTCGCTAGCCATAAGCCAGTATCTACTCTCGATATTACTAGGCCATTACCGGTCTTAAGACGACGAACGCACGATTCTCTTCACGATACTGAAACAGTCCTTCCGAATGGCTTCTTAGCCACCCTCGCTACAAGATCTGGTAGTTCCAACGCCAAGAAACGCAAGTGTATAAACAACCCCCATTCAACGCCGTTACAACAGCAAGATTCTTGATGGCTGAAACTAATTTCGCCCAGAAATAGTTAACCAGACATTTACTTTATTTTAGAAAACAATGGTTCTAATTAAGTGAGGATGCTGCCCATGACTGCTTCAAGCGCTCCCAGCGACTTTGATGATCAAGTTGAACTTCGCAGGAAAAATCGAGCTACCGTCGAGCAGTACATGCGTACTAATGGCAAAGATCGCCTACGTCGCCATGAGTTGTTCACCAAGGATGGCAGCGTCGCTTCCTGGACCAACGAAACCGGAAAACCCCTGGAATTCAGGGGCCATGCCAAGCTCGCCGCTCTCGGCGCGTGGATCGAGAAGTGCTTCCCGGACTGGGAATTCCACAATGTACGGATTTTCGCCACCAACGATCCCAATCACTTCTGGGTGGAAAGCGACGCTCGTGGCAAGACTCGGGTACCGGGTTATCCCGAGGGATATTGCGAGAATCATTACATTCATTCCTTCGAACTGGACAACGGCAAGATCACCCAGAGCCGTGAGTTCATGAACCCTTTCGACCAACTTCGCGGCCTCGGTGTCCCGGTACCGAAGATCCAGCGTGCAGGTATTCCTGCCTCATAAGTCAAGTCCTTAAAACATTGGAGAAAGACCATGCCAAACAGCGCTGCACGTCAACTAAATGAGCACGACACCACTGAACTTCGCCGGAAAAATCGCGCCACCGTAGAGCAATACATGCATACCAAGGGCCAAGACCGCCTGCGTCGTCACGAGCTATTTACCGAGGATGGTTCTGGCGGCCTCTGGACCACGGATACCGGTGCGCCAATTGCCATCAACGGCAAGTCCAAGTTGGCCGAACATGCTGTCTGGTCACTCAAGTGCTTCCCGGATTGGGAGTGGTACAACATCCAGATATTTGAAACCGATGATCCCAATCATATCTGGGTCGAGTGCGATGGACACGGCAAGATCCTGTTTCCAGGATATCCGGAAGGTTATTACGAAAATCACTTCCTGCATTCTTTCGAATTGCAGGACGGCAAGATCAAACAGAACCGCGAGTTCATGAATGTCTTCCAGCAACTGCGCGCCCTGGGTATTCCGGTGCCGCAGATCAAGCGCGAAGGCATTCCTACCTGAATCCCATCCAGAGAGTGATCGCATCATGGAAGACTTACTGAACCGAGTTCTAAGTTGTGAAGCGTTGCAGCAACCTCAATGGAGCGAACCTTCACAATTGCACGATGCGCAGGCCTATCTCCGGGACAGCGCGCCGCTGATTCGCGTCGAAGACGTCCTGGTGCTGCGGGAGACCTTGGCCAAGGTCGCCGGCGGCGAGGCGATGGTCATCCAGTCCGGTGATTGCGCCGAGGACATGAGCGAGAGCTCTCCCAACCACGTGGCCCGCAAAGCCGCGGTGCTGGACATGCTCGCCGGTGCATTGCGCCTGGTGACCCAACAGCCGGTGGTGCGAGTGGGGCGGATCGCCGGGCAGTTCGCCAAGCCCCGTTCCAACAACAGCGAACGCATCGGCGACGTCGAGTTGCCGGTGTATCGCGGTGACATGGTCAACGGCCGCGAGGCCGTCGACAGCCATCGCCAACATGACGCCCAGCGCCTGGTGCGTGGTTATCGGGCCGCCCAGGACATCATGCAGCACCTGGGCTGGAGCGAACCTGTGGACCAGGAGCCACTGAGCGGTTCACCGGCCTGGACCAGCCACGAGATGCTGGTACTGGACTACGAACTGCCCCAGGTCCGCCAGGACGAACAAGGCCGGGTATTTCTCGGCTCGACACACTGGCCGTGGATCGGCGAGCGCACCCGGCAATTGACCGGCGCCCATGTGGCGCTGCTCAGCGAGGTGCTCAACCCGGTGGCTTGCAAGGTCGGTCCGGACATCACCCGCGAGCAGTTGCTGAGCCTCTGCGAACGCCTGGACCCGCGTCGCGAGCCGGGCCGCTTGACCCTGATCGCCCGCATGGGCGCGCACAAGGTCGGTGATCGCCTGCCGCCCCTGGTCGAAGCGGTCCGCGGTGCCGGGCACAAGATCATCTGGCTCAGCGACCCGATGCACGGCAATACCATAGTCGCCCCGTGCGGCAACAAGACCCGCATGGTGCGGACCATCACCGAGGAAATCATCGCCTTCAAGCATGCCGTGACTGCGGCTGGGGGCGTGGCTGCCGGCCTGCATCTGGAGACCACTCCCGACGAGGTCAGCGAATGCGTTTCCGACGTCATGGAGCTGGACCGGGTCGCCAGCCAATACAAGAGCCTGTGCGATCCGCGCCTGACTCCCTGGCAAGCCATCACCGCGGTGATGGCCTGGAAGAACTCGCCCTCACCCGCCCTTTTCTGACTGGAGTTAGTCGCCATGACCGGCATTCCATCGATCATTCCCTATGCCCTGCCCACTTCCCGCGACCTGCCCGTCAATCTCGCGCAATGGCATATAGACCCCGAACGCGCCGTACTGCTGGTACATGACATGCAGCGCTATTTCCTGCGGCCCTTGCCCGAGACCCTGCGCGAAAGCGTCGTCGGCAATGCCGCACGCATTCGCCAGTGGGCCGCCGATAACCAGATCCCGGTGGCCTACACCGCCCAACCCGGGAGCATGAGCGAAGAGCAACGAGGATTGCTCAAGGACTTCTGGGGGCCGGGCATGCAGGCCAGCCCCGGCGATCGCGAGGTGGTCGACGCCCTGGCGCCCCGTCCCGGCGACTGGCTGCTGACCAAGTGGCGCTACAGCGCGTTCTTCAATTCCGACCTGCTCGAGCGCATGCGCGAGAGCGGTCGTGACCAACTGATCCTCTGCGGGGTGTACGCCCACGTGGGAGTATTGATTTCCACAGTGGATGCCTATTCCAACGACATCCAGCCGTTCCTGGTGGCCGATGCGATCGCCGACTTCAGCAAGGAGCACCACTGGATGGCCATCGAATACGCCGCCAGCCGCTGCGCCATGGTCGTGACCACCGATGAGGTGCTGCTATGAACCAGGCCAGCGCCCCGCTGATCGAACGTATCCTGCAACCGGCCCCCGGGCCCTTTGCCCTGCTCTACCGTCCGGAGGCCACTGGCCCGGGATTGCTGGACGTCCTGGTGGGCAAGATGTCGGAACCCCGCCACTTGGCGGATATCGAGCTGCCCGCCACCACCATCGGCGCACCGCGCCTGGACGTGCTGACGCTGATCCCCTATCGGCAGATCGCCGAGCGCGGCTTCGAGGCCGTGGACGACCAGTCGCCGCTCCTGGCAATGAACATCACCGAGCAGCAATCCATCGGCATCGAGCAGTTGCTGCAGCTGCTGCCCGATGAGCCGATCCAGCTGGACAGCGAGCGCTTCGACCTGAGCGACGAAAGCTACGCCGAGATCGTCAGCCAGGTGATCGCCAACGAAATCGGCTCAGGGGAAGGCGCCAACTTCGTGATCAAGCGCACCTTCCTGGCGGAGATCAGCGACTACGGCCCGACCAAGGCCCTGTCGTTCTTCCGGCACCTGCTGGAACGGGAAAAAGGCTCCTACTGGACCTTTATCATCCACACCGGCGAGCGGACCTTCGTCGGTGCCTCGCCCGAGCGCCACATCAGCGTCAAGGATGGCCTGGCGGTGATGAATCCCATCAGCGGCACCTACCGCTATCCGCCCGCCGGCCCCAGCCTGGCCGAAGTCATGGAGTTCCTGGCCAACCGCAAGGAAGCCGAAGAGCTGTACATGGTGGTGGACGAAGAACTGAAGATGATGGCGCTGATCTGCGAGGACGGCGGCCACGTCCGTGGTCCGTACCTCAAGGAAATGGCCCACCTGGCCCACACCGAGTACTTCATCGAGGGCAAGACCCGCCGCGATGTGCGCGACATCCTGCGCGAGACCCTGTTCGCGCCGACGGTCACCGGCAGCCCGCTGGAAAGCGCCTGCCGGGTGATCCGGCGCTACGAGCCCCAAGGGCGTGGCTACTACAGCGGCATGGCGGCGTTGATCGGCAATGACGGCAAGGGCGGACGGTCCCTGGACTCGGCGATCCTGATCCGTACCGCCGACATCGATGACCAGGGCCAGGTGCGCATCAGCGTCGGCTCGACCATCGTCCGTCATTCCGACCCGCTGGGCGAAGCCGCGGAAAGCCGGGCCAAGGCCGCCGGCCTGATCGCCGCACTGAAGAACCAGACCCCCTCGCGCTTTGGCGACCACCTGCAAGTGCGCGCCGCCCTGGCCAGCCGCAACGCCTATGTCTCGGATTTCTGGCTGATGGACAGCCAGCAGCGCCAGCAGGTGCAAAGCGACTTCAACGGGCGCCAGGTGCTGATCGTCGATGCCGAAGATACCTTCACCTCGATGATCGCCAAGCAGCTGCGGTCCCTGGGGTTGCTGGTGACCGTGCGCAGCTTCAACGACGAGTACAGCTTCGACGGCTACGACCTGGTGATCATGGGCCCCGGCCCCGGCAACCCCAGCGAGATCCAGCAGCCGAAGATCAACCACCTGCACCTGGCCATCCGCACCCTGCTCACTGAGCAGCGGCCCTTCGTCGCGGTGTGCCTGAGCCACCAGGTCCTGAGCCTGTGCCTGGGCCTGGAGCTGCAGCGCCGGGAGATCCCCAACCAGGGCGTGCAGAAGCAGATCGACCTGTTCGGCAACCCCGAGCGGGTAGGCTTCTACAACACCTTCGCGGCCCAGAGCACGAGCAGTCGCCTGGATGTCGAAGGCGTCGGCACCATCGAGATCAGCCGCGACAGCGAGACCGGCGAGGTACATGCCTTGCGCGGGCCGGCGTTCGCCTCGATGCAGTTCCACGCCGAGTCGCTGTTGACCCAGGAAGGCCCGCGGATCATGGCCGACCTGCTGCGCCATGCCCTCATCAATACCCCCGCCGACAGCAACGCTTCGGCGGCCCGGAGATAACCCATGCACGAATACGTCATCATCGACGCCTTTGCCAGCACCCCGCTGGAAGGCAATCCGGTCGCGGTGTTCTTCAACGCCGACGACCTGAGCGCTACCCAGATGCAGCGCATCGCCCGGGAAATGAACCTCTCGGAAACCACTTTCGTGCTCAAGCCGCGCAACAGCGGCGACTGGCTGGTCAGGATCTTCACCCCGGTCAACGAACTGCCCTTCGCCGGCCACCCGCTATTGGGCACCGCCATCGCCCTGGGCGCCCATACCGAGAATCACCGGCTGTACCTGGAAACCCAGATGGGCACCATCGCCTTCGAGCTGGAACGCCAGAACGGCAGCGTGATCGCCGCCAGCATGGACCAGCCGATTCCCACCTGGTCGGCCCTGGGCCGCGATGCCGAGTTGCTCAAGGCCCTGGGCATCGAGTCCTCGACCTTTCCCATCGAGATCTATCACAACGGCCCGCGCCACGTGTTCGTCGGCCTGCCGAGCATCGAGGCGTTGTCCGCCCTGCATCCCGATCACCGCGCCTTGTCGAACTTCCACGACATGGCCATCAACTGCTTTGCCGGTTCCGGGCGGCGCTGGCGCAGCCGGATGTTCTCGCCGGCCTATGGCGTGGTGGAGGATGCCGCCACTGGCTCGGCCGCCGGGCCACTGGCCATCCACCTGGCTCGCCACGGCCAGTTGCCGTTCGGCCAGCAGGTGGAGATTCTCCAGGGCGTGGAGATCGGTCGACCTTCACTGATGTTCGCCAGGGCCGAAGGCCGGGCCGAGCAGCTCAAGCGAGTCGAAGTTTCCGGTAATGGCGTGCTCTTCGGGCGGGGGACCATCGTGCTATGAACAATCCACTACAAGGCAAGCCTCTGTTGGGCAGCGGTATGTCGGAGTCCCTCACCGGTACCCTGGATGCGCCGTTCCCCGAGTTCCAGAGCCTGCCGGACGAGCCCATGGGCGTGTTGCGCAACTGGCTCGAACGCGCCCGCCGCGTCGGCATCCGTGAACCCAAGGCGCTGGCCCTGGCCACCGCCGACAACCAGGGCCGGCCTTCGACCCGGATCGTGGTGATCAGCGAGATCACCGACACCGGCCTGCTGTTCAGCACCCATGCCGGCAGCCAGAAAGGCCGCGAGCTGACCCAGAACCCCTGGGCCTCGGGAGTCCTGTATTGGCGCGAGACCAGCCAGCAAATCATCCTCAACGGCCGGGCGGTGCGCTTGCCGGATGCCAAGGCCGACGAGGCCTGGTTGAACCGGCCCTATGCCACGCATCCGATGTCCTCGGTATCGCGCCAAAGCGAGGAACTGCTGGATATCCAGGCCATGCGCGACGCCGCCCGGGAGCTGGCGCAGGTCTCGGGGCCGTTGCCGCGGCCCGCAGGTTACTGCGTGTTCGAGCTGCGGCTGGAGTCCGTGGAGTTCTGGGGCAACGGCCAGGAGCGCCTGCATGAACGCTTGCGCTATGACCGCAGTGACAAGGGCTGGGAGGTACGACGCCTGCAACCCTGAATAAGGCAAGTGTTGGTACGGGATCTACCGCGCGATGGATTGGCACTGGGGGCAAGACACTGCGGTTTATCCGACATGCGTCATGGAAGTCTTTCCGGCCATCCTCACGCGGCTCATTGATAAATCAGAGGAGTTGCTAAATGTGTGGTCTCACAGGATGGGTAGACTATACGCGCAGGCTCGAAGGGGAAAATCCTGCAATTCGCGCCATGACCAATACGCTCGCGTTTCGCGGGCCTGATGCCGAGGGAACATGGAAGCATCGGCATGCCCTTCTGGGGCACCGGCGGCTGGCGGTCATCGATCTGGACGGTGGCGTCCAGCCGATGATCTATCGTTTCGCCGATGGCCAGGAGGTCGCGCTGGTCTACACCGGCGAGGTCTACAACCACGACGCGTTACGCGAGCAGCTGCGGCAACTGGGGCATGAGTTCCAGACCCGCAGCGACACCGAAGTCGTGCTGCATGCCTACCTGCAATGGGGCGAGCGCTGCTGCGAATACCTCACCGGCATGTTCGCCTTCGCCCTGTTCGACGGGCGCGATGGCCACCTGTTGCTGGTCCGCGATCGCCTGGGAATCAAGCCGCTGTTCTACGCTCGGCATCGCGATGGCCTGCTCTTCGCCTCGGAGATCAAGGCCATCCTGGCTCACCCGGAATTCACCGCGACCCTGGAAACCACCGGGCTGGCCGATGTGCTCACGCTGTCCAAGGGCACCGACCAGACCCCGTTCAGGCACCTGATGGAGCTGCTTCCCGGCCATCTCCTGTCCTGGCGTCCCAATGGACCGATAAAACTGCGCAACTACTGGGAGGTACGCCGCCAGGAGCACCAGGACGATGTGCAGACCACGGTGCACAAGACTCGCGAGCTGGTCACCCAGGCGCTGGGGACCCAGTTGCATGCCGACGTTCCCGTGTGCTCGCTGCTGTCCGGCGGGCTCGACTCCACCACCCTCACGGCGATCGCCCAGCGTCTGGAAAAGGCCAGGACCGGCGGTGATATCAATTCCTTCTCCCTGGACTTCACCGGCCAGGCCGAGCATTTCAAGAGCGACGATCTACGTCCCGACCTGGACCAGCCCTTTGCCTTGCTGGCCGCAAAAGCCATAGGCAGCCAGCACCAGACCGTGCTTATCGACAACGCGGAGCTTGTCAGCGACCTGGCCCGCCGCGAGGTGTTCCGGGCCAAGGACGTGCCGCTCACCTTCGGCGACATGGATACCTCCCTGAACCTGATGTTCAGGGAGATCCGCAAGCACTCCACGGTGGCCATCTCCGGCGAAGGCGCCGATGAGGTGTTCGGCGGCTATAGCTGGTTCCGTGATCCTAAGGTCGTGGCCAGCGCGAACTTTCCCTGGGCATCGCGGGTGCACTTGCAGGCGGGTTTCATCAACCCGGATTTCACCCGCCGGTGCGACCTGGCCAAGTACCAGCAGGCGAGCTACGACGATGCCCTGCGCCAGGTCGAGCACCTGGCCCAGGACAGCCCGCAGGAACGGCGGATGCGCGAGATTTGCCACATGCACCTGAAACGCTGGATGGTGATCCTGCTCGATCGCAAGGACCGCCTGAGCATGTGCAACAGCCTGGAGGTACGTGTGCCGTTCACCGATCACCAACTGGTCGAGTACGTCTACAACGTGCCGTGGTCGATCAAGAGCAAGGACGGCCAGGAGAAGTGGCTGCTCAAGCAGGCCTGTGCCGACTATGTTCCAGAGGCGGTGCTCAAGCGCAGGAAAAGCCCCTATCCGACTTCGGCGAACCTGGGCTATGAACGCTTCCTGCGCCGCAGCACCGAGCAATTGCTGCAGGACGTCGGCAACCCGGTGTTCGGCATCGTCTCCCACGCTCATGTCACCGAGGAACTGCGCCAGCCCGAGGGCTACTTCAATACGCAGATGAGCCGGCATGGCCTGGAAACTGCGCTGGCACTGGACGCCTGGCTGCGCTCCCACGGGCTTGCGGTCTGATCGACACGGGCCAGCCCTCCCGGGTTGGCCACCATCCCCCGCCGCCCCCGCGTTCTGCGCGGGCCACCTGGCCTGGAGCCAGTCCTTGCCGGGAGCCGCCCCTGCTCCCGGCTCCTCTTTCTTTACAGGGCGGCGACCCTTGGCAACAGCGGGCCAACCGCCATCTATCGGCCTTGGAAATAATTTCAATAGCCAAACAGACTAAGCAGGCGATCACTGGGCAGCGGACCTGCACCGAGGCAGTGGCCGCCCCTGGAACAGGAGCGTTTCTTGACAGCCGGCCAATAGCGCTAAAACTTCAGGTGCAGATGACACGGACGATACGGAGATCCCCTGTGCGGATGAATAACGATAACGACGCCGAACACGGCTCCCCTCTTCTACTCCTGCCCTGCTCCCCGACGGCCGACTGACGTCCCGAGACCTGCCAGAGGAAGCCGTGCATGCCCATCACGCAAAGCACCCGCCTAGTACAAGTCGATAGTCCCCTTGGCGAAAACGTCCTGCTGTTGCAGGGCATGGAGGGCAGTGAAGAACTGGGGCGGTTGTTCCACTACGAATTGGACCTCACCTCCGAGGACCGTGCGATCAGGTTCGACCAGTTGCTGGGCAAACCGATGTGCCTGGGCCTGGAACTGCCCGAAGGCGGCAGGCGCTACTTCCACGGCATCGCCTGCGGTTGCCGGCAACTGACCGGGCATGGTCAGTTCGCGAGTTATCGCGTCACCCTGCGGCCCTGGTTCTGGTTGCTCACCCGGACCTCGGACTGCCGGATCTTCCAGAACCAGAACGTGCCGGACATCATCAAGCAGGTGTTTCGCGACCTGGGCTTCTCCGATTTCGAAGACAGCCTGAGCACCAACTATCGCCAATGGGAATACTGCGTGCAGTACCGCGAGACCAGCTTCGACTTCGTCAGCAGGCTGATGGAGCAGGAAGGCATCTATTATTACTTTCGCCATGAGAAGGACCGCCACGTACTGGTGCTGGCCGATGCCTACGGCGCCCATGGCGCCGCGCCAGGCTACACGTCAGTGCCCTTCTATCCATCCGACCAGCAGATGCGCGAGCGTGACCACTTCTACGACTGGCAACTGGCACGGGAAGTACAATCCGGCTCGCTGGCGTTGAACGACTACGACTTCCTGCGTCCGCGCGCGAGCCTCGAAGTCCGCTCCAGTGTGCCGCGCAACCACAGCAACAGCGACCACTCGCTCTACGACTATCCCGGCGAATACCTGCAAAGCAACGATGGCGAGCATTACGCCCGCACCCGCATCGAGGCCATTCACAGCCAGTTCGAACGCGTGCAGCTGCGCGGGCGGGCCCGTGGCTTGGGTTCAGGCCACCTGTTCAAGCTGACAGGCTACGACCGTGCCGATCAGAACCGCGAATACCTGGTGGTGATCGCCCGATACCAGATCCGTCAGGAAGCCTATGAAAGCGGGCAAGCGGAACTGGCCGAGCCATTCCTCAGCGAACTGGACTGCATGGACGCCAACCAAGTCTTCCGGCCCCTGCATCTGACCCCGATGCCCGTTGTCCGCGGCCCCCAGACAGCAGTGGTGGTCGGCCCCGATGGCGAGGAAATCTGGACCGACCAGTACGGTCGGGTCAAGGTGCATTTCCATTGGGATCGTCATGACCAGTCCAACGAAAACAGCTCCTGCTGGATTCGTGTCTCCCAGGCCTGGGCCGGCAAGAACTGGGGAGCCATCCAGCTCCCGCGGATCGGCCAGGAGGTGATCGTCAGCTTCCTCGAGGGTGATCCCGACCGCCCGATCATCACCGGTCGCGTATACAACGCCGAGCAGGCCGTGCCCTACAAACTGCCGGCCAATGCCACCCAGAGCGGAGTGAAAAGCCGCTCGAGCAAGGACGGCTCATCGGCCAACTTCAATGAAATCCGCATGGAGGACAAGAAAGGCGCCGAGCAGTTGTTCATCCACGCCGAGAAGAACCAGGACATCGAGGTCGAGAACGACGAAACCCATTGGGTCGGCCACGACCGCAGCAAGACCATCGATAACGACGAGACCGTGCGCGTCAAGCACGACCGCAGCGAAAGAGTGGACAACCACGAGAGCATTTCCATCGGCGTGAACCGTACCGAAGAGGTCGGCAACAATGAAAAAATCACCATCGGCGTCAATCGCACCGAGCGCGTAGGCAGCAACGAAACCATCACCATCGGTGCCAACCGCACGGAAAAGGTCGGCGCCAACGAAGACATCACCATCGCCAGCCACCGGAGCGAAGACGTGGGCGGCAACGAAAGCATCGCCATTGGCGGCAACCGCGATGAAAGCGTCAAGGGCAACGAAAGCATCGAGATCGATGGTAACCACAGCAGCCGTATCGGCCAGAACGAATCCCGCGACGTGGCCCGCAATCGCGGTACCGAGATTGGCCAGGACGACCGCCTGGACGTTGGCAAGCACTTCATCCTCGACGCCGGCGACTCCATCAGCCTGACCACGGGCGACGCCAGCATCACCCTGAAAAAAGACGGCACCATCACAATCAGCGGCAAGAACATCACCCTCGACGGCACCGGCGCCATCCACATCAAGGCCAGCCGGAATGTCGTCGTCAAGGGTCAGAAGATATTGCAGAACTAGCCATGGAGCCTGCGTCATGACCGTGCAATGCCTGCCTCCCGCCACCTGCGCCCCCACCCGGATGGACGGGGTCGTGCTGGGCGTACTGCTGGATGTGCCCAGTGCCCAGACCCCCGTGGTGGCCTTTCCCGGCTGCCCGCTCGCCAGCGGGCTGGTGGCCCGTACCACCACGGTGCTCGATCGCCAAGACATCGGTGCCCAGGTAGCCCTGATGTTCGAGGCTGGCGACCTTGCCCGGCCGTTGGTGATCGGGCGTATCCAGCGCCTGCCGGAAAGCGCGGCGCCTGCCGTCGCCCATCTTGATGGCGAGCGCCTGGAACTCTGCGCAGAACGGGAAATCGTCCTGCGTTGTGGCAAGGCCAGCATCACCCTCACCCGCGAAGGCAAGGTGCTGATCCGCGGTGCATACCTGTCGAGTCGATCATCGGGGGTCAATCGAATCAAGGGCGGATCGGTGCAGATCAACTGAGGCGACAGGGCCATGGAACTGATAAACAAGACTCGTCTGGAGGCCGGCTATACCACCTCCACCGACAAGACCGGCCGCGAGTGGCTGGTGCTGGTCGCCAAGGGCACCTATGGCATTCCCGAACACCACGGCCATGCGCCACGGCTGCTGGAGCAACAGTTGCCGCTGGTCATGGCGGATGTCTTTCCCGGCGCCCCCGGAGAGTCGCCGGCGTTGTACGAAAATGACTTTGCCCTGTACAAGCCACGCTGCGATGTGCTGCTCAATGGCCACTGCCATGCGCCCAACGGGCAGCCCGTCACCCAGGTGAACGTGGCGCTGAAGATCGGCAGCCTGGTCAAGGCGTTCAAGGTCGTCGGGCCCCGGGTCTACGAGGCCAGTGCCTTCTCGTGTTCGGTTGGCGACCCTGCGCCGTTCACCAGGATGCCCGTCAGTTATGCCCACGCATTCGGTGGCGTGGACAGGACTCCTGCCGACGCCAGCCAACACAAATGGTATCCCTGGAATCACACCGGCGTTGGCTTCCATCCGGGCGCGCAGTTGGAGCAACTCCACGGTTTGCCCCTGCCCAATAGCGAGGAGCTGGACACCCCGGTTACCGACCCTGGGGGCGACTACCGGCCCATGGCATTCGGCCCGGTGGGCCGGGCCTGGCAGCAGCGCATCCACTGGGCCGGCACCTACGACCAGGCGTGGTTGGACCAGCAGTTTCCCTTCCTGCCGGAAGATTTCGACCTGCACTATTTCCAGTGCGCCCCCGAGGATCAGCAGATCGACTACCCCCAAGGCGCGGAAGAAGTGGCGCTGCTCAATCTCGATGCCCGAGGCAGGACCGCATTCCAGCTGCCGGCCAACCTCAAGCTTGTGATGCTGGTGGTTTTTCACGATGACAACGTCCGGGAAACCACAGCGGTGGTCGATACCATCCTGATCGAGCCCGATGCCCAACGCCTGGTCCTGACCTGGCGGGCGTCCTCGCCCCTGGGCCGCAACATCAGGGAAGTCGCCAAGGTGATCGTCGGGCAAAGGCTCGAGCGCTTCGAGCAAGCCCGGGCCCATGAAAGACGCATGCAGGGCAAGCAGCACTTCAAGTCGCTGGACTTGTTGATCCACTGGGCGACAGCCACATCGTCACCCGCACCAGAGGCGAGCTAAACCCCGTGGACGGTACCTCCCTGTTCGTCACCGGCATGGGCCTGACCTGCCCCGTCGGCACCAGCGTGGCCAGCGCGTGCGCCGCCAAGCGCGCCGGATTGTCGGCCTTGCAGGAGCTGCCATTGCTGGACAACGCGGCCGAACCCATCATTGGCGCACAGGTTCCCGGTATTGACCTGACCCTGCCCGCCCCCGCGCGCCTGTGCCATCTCATGCTGCAGGCGCTGGGCGAGTTGCTGGCAGGCACACCGCGACTGGACTGGCAGGCGATACCCTTCCTGCTGTGTCTGGCCGAGCCGGAGCGCCCTGGCGTGAACATCAGGGCCCTGGCCCAGACGATTATCCAGGAGCTGTCGGGCACGCTGGGCATCCAGGTCCACCTGGGCCATTCCAGGATCATTCCGACCGGGCATGTGGCGGCCATGCACGCCCTGGAAGAAGCTGGCCGGCTGATTCGCGAGACGCACGCGCCAGCCTGCCTGGTGGGCGGGGTCGACTCGCTCTTGGCGGCTTCGACCTTGCGATGGCTGGACGGCGATCGTCGGCTGAAGACGGCGATCAACCGGGACGGCCTGTTTCCCGGCGAGGGTGCCGCGGCGATCCTGGTCCAGGCCCACAGCCTGCCTGGCACCTGCCTGCAGGTGGCGGGCCTGGGTGTCGGCCAGGAACCTGCCCCTTTGCTCTCCGGCAAACCACTGCGCGGCGACGGTCTGGCCGCCGCCGCGCGCACGGCGCTGGCGCAGGCCCGGCTGGGTTTCCATGAAATCGACCTGCGCCTGTCCGATGCCACTGGAGAGCAATACGGATTCAAGGAGCTTCCCCTGATGCAGGCCCGGCTGGCACGAGTCGTGAGAAAGGAGGACCAACCGCTCTGGCACTGGTCCGAGGCCATGGGCGATACCGGGGCGATTGCCGGGATCATCCAGCTGATTCTTGCAGACCAGGCGCTGCGCAAAGGCTACGCCCCTGGAACAAATGCGATGTGCATGACTAGCGCCTTGGGCGGTGCACGGGCAGTTGCCGTGGTGCGCGACGCCAGGCCAACCGGGAGTCGATCATGAGCTGCGAGGTCTACGCCAACGGCGACGAGATTGCCTGCAAGGCAGGCGGCGGCAAGGTCATCGCCGCGTTCCCGGATGTGTGCCTGACGCCCCCGGCACCTCCGGCAGGGCCGATTCCGGTGCCTTATCCCGATACCTCCTATTCCCGGGACATGAAAAAAGGCAGCAGGACGGTGAAGATCAAGCGCAAGGAGGTGATGCTGAAGAATCTTTCCTACTACAAGACCTCGCCCCTGGGCGATGAGGCAGCGACCCGCAGCCAGGGGGCCGGGATCATCACCCATGTGATCACCGGCAAGACCTATTTCGTTTCGTGGACCCTGGATGTGCTGTTCGAAGGCCAGAACATCGACCGGCATACCGACCTCACCACGTCGAACCATGCCAGCCCGGTCGCCAATGCCGCGGTGCCCATGGTCAACACGGCCAAATATGCGCCAGTGCAACAGGACTCCAGGGTGCCGGGCAAGCACAAGTGTGAATGCTGTGGCGGCGCAGCCCACAGTGAAGCCCAGGCGAAAGGCGAATACCTTTCCGAAGACGAGTTCTACGACACTGCGCAAAGCCCGCAGAACGCGAGCCTGCTGGCCAAGGTCCGCGCCGATCCCAAGTGCAGGCACCTACTGCCTCCTGCCGGGAAGGCGCCCAGTGGCTGCAACAAGTACTACAAGACCAGCATTCGCGAGAAAAAGAACATCGAGAACGACTGGGCGATGAACAGGCCCGGCTACATGGCCTGGCAAGGCGTACCGCCAGGAGAACCCGTCGCCCATCGGGTTCCCAAGGCGGCCGGCGGCTGCCCTGCCGGACAGGGAAACCTGGCGCCCACCGGTCGCAAGTGTGCCAAGCTCGAAACCCAACTCAGTGCATTGCAAGATTCACGCGCCACTAGTTTGCGCAGGCCCTGAAAATGAATACCAGCCACTACAAGTACATCGATCGTCCCGGCTTCCTCGAAGGCTGTTTCTACTGGAAAGGCCGTGGCTATCACTTCGCCGCTGCGCCCCCCGCCCAGTTGCTGGCGCCAGGCGCCTGGCAGGACGACGACCCGTGGATGGCCCTGGCCGCGATCCTGGAAAGCGCCAAGCGGGGGGATTTCAGCCATGTCTCCCGGCTCAGGGAGGTCATCCTGGATGAAGCCAGCGTGCCGACCCTGGTCAGCGCCTGCCTGGGCCTGACCGCCGATGCGGGACTGGAGTCCGACCTGGATTTCCTCGCCGAGCTGATGATCCAGGGCCCGGACCACCTGCGTATCGAAGCCAGCCTCGCGGCCCAGTGGTCGGGGGTGATGTGGCTGGTCCCGTTCATGGTCGAAGCCCGCTGCGCGCTCGAGCGCCAGGCCGACCGGGAAGCCGTGGAAGCCAATATCTCCAACCTGCTCGACCCTCTCGAAGGCGAACCCGAGTTCTACGACAGCGGCCTGGACGACGCGCAGTACCGGCATGCCGTGGATACGCGGCTGGCGCAACTGCAAGCGCCGCATGGCAACGACCGACTCTCGATCCTCGCTGGCACCGTCGTCGATGTGAACCGCCAGGCCTGGCTCATGAGAAAGGCCCTGGTGCCCAACGACCCGGACGCCTGGCTCGACTGGAGCAATTTCCTGCTCTGGAGGCGCACATTCGAGGTGTACTCGGGCATCGACTGCTCCAGCTTCTATGACCGCCATGGTCAGTTCCAACCCCTGAATGCCAGCGCCGTGCTGGACCAGTACCTGGCCTCCCCCCTGCAGTTGGAAATCGGCAGGCGCTACTTCTTCGGTCGCCTGGTGGTGTAGCCGCCATGACATTCATTGCCTCGATGGTCGAACAACACGCCGAAGAAGCGGCTTTTCTCATCCTGCTCCACGATCACGCAGTGCGTGCGCCCCACTACGATCTGGATGACCTGGGGCGGCTGGACGAACGCATCGAAGCTCATCTGGATGGCTTGCGAATCGCTGGCCCCGCTGGCTTGCAGGTCCTGCTGACACAGTTGGGCCCGGATACCATCGGTGAAATGTTCGCCAGCGTGGTCCTGGCGTTCCAGACCCAGGATGTACAGGGCCTGGCGCGGGTGAACGAGCACCTCAAGGGGGCGACGGGCACTGAGCGTGGTTACCTGATGGCCCTGGGCTGGCTGGAGTGGGAATACCTGTCGCCCTGGATCGAAGCCATGCTCGCGTCCTCCACGCCGTTGTTCCAGCGTCTGGGCCTGGCGGCCTGCGGTATGCACCGGCGGGATCCCGGCCCAACGTTGCAGACGGCTCTGGCCCATGCCGACCCCGGCGTGCTGGCACGTGCTGCCCGTACGGCCGGCGAGCTGCGACGGCGCGAACTGCTGCCGGCTCTCCATCGACACTGCCAGCATGGGGATGTGGCTACGCGCTTCTGGGTGAACTGGGCAAGCGCGCAGATGGGTGACGAACAAGCCCTGGAACCCTTGCGGCTGTTCGCCGAGCAACCCGGTCAGTTCCAGTTCCGTGCGCTGTGTGTCCTGCTGGCCTGGCAACGACGCGAAGCCAGCATCAGCTGGATCTGCCAGCTGATAGAGAACCCCGGGCAGCTACGCACCGGCATCCGGGCCATTGGCCTGCTGGGCGATCCACTCAGCGTGCCTTGGCTGATCCAGCAGATGCACGACCTGCCGTACGCCCGGGTGGCCGGCGAGGCCTTCAGCCTGATAACCGGTGCCGACCTGGCGCTCCTCGACCTGGAACTGCAGGTGTTACCAGATTTCGATGTCGGGCCGAACGATGACCCCGAAGACCCCAATGTGTCGATGGACCCCGATGAAGACCTGCCCTGGCCGGACCCTGCGGCAATCGCCACTTGGTGGTGCACCCATGGCGCCAGCTTGCAGACTGGTATCAGCCATATGCTGGGGCGCCAGCAGAGCGAAAGCAGCTTCTTGCACGCCCTTGCTCGAGGCCAGCAGCGCCAGCGCATCGCCGCGGCCTGTGCACTGGCGCGATGGCAGCCGGACCAGGCGCTGTTTCCCACCAATGCTCCGGCCCGGCGACAAATGAGCTGCTTGCGCACGATGCAAGCCCCACACCAACACCGTCCCTGAACCGGATACCTTGGCGGCTTGCCGGATCGCCTGCGCTCCCACGGGCTTGCGGTCTGATAGGAGCCTGAGCTAGCCGCCCGGGTTCCCTCATCCCCGGGACACTGTGCACAGTGTCCCGGCTATCCCACTGCATCGCGGCCGGTATTGGCCTTCAGGTCCCTGCCAATGTGCGGCCAGCACTCACTGGATGATTTCAGCCTCGGTGGTGACGATCTTGTTCACCAGGCCATACTCGACGGCTTCTTCTGCACTCAGCCAGAAATCCCTTTCGGTGTCGGCGGCAATTCTTTCCAGCGGCTGGCCGGTGGCCTTGGCGAAGATCTTGTTCAGCCGATCCTTCATCCAGAGGATTTCCTTGGCGTAGATCTTCACGTCCAGGGCCCGGCCCTGGAAACCGCCTGAGGGTTGATGCAGCAAGAAACGCGTGTTGGGCAACGAGTAGCGGTTTTCCTTGTCTGCCGCGACATAGATCAGCGAGCCCGCACTGGCCACCCAGCCGGAACCGATGGTGATGACCTTGGGCTTGATGAAGCGGATGGCATCGAAAATCATGTCGCCGGATTCGACATGGCCACCCGGGGAGCTGATGAACACCATGATCGGGTCGTCGCTGAGGTGGGCCAGCGCATGCAGATGAGCGGAGCCAGGAAGTCTGGCGAGGGCCAGGTGGCCAAAGGGCTCCGAGGGCCTGTAGAGCGTCAGTGAAGCCCCGTAGGGGGCGGCCAGTGCCGAATGTCTGCTGTACCCCACCCGTTTCGCAAAGCCAGCGAAGGCTCAGCCCGAAAGAGGCTTGTCCCGCCCTGCTTTCACCAGAACCAGCCACCGCCGCGGGCCAGTTCCTGTTCGCAGCTGCGGTATTGGGCGCCGAACAGCGAGGCCCGGGCCTGGACCTTGAGCGATACGTTCTTCAACCAGGGCTTGGCGTCGTAGCTGCGGTTGCGATAACCGCCCCAGCCTTCGTGGTAGTTCAGGTACTGGCCGTAGGCGTCCCATTTGGAGGTGCGGTTGACGTTGTAGCTCTTCTGCATGTACCAGCCCATGAAATCCAGGGCGTCGGCAAAGTTGTCGCGGCTTGCCCCCCAGCCACCGGCGTCCTTCTTGTAGTCGGCCCAGGTTTCATCCTTGGCCTGGGCGTAGCCGTAGGCGGTGCTGACCCGGCCCCAGGGAATGAAGCCCAAGAAGTAGTAGCGCGGTGGCAAGGCGTCGTGCTTGAACGACGACTCCTGGTACATCATGGCCATGGGCACCTGGATCGGCGCGCCCCAGCGCTGGTTCATCTTCTGCGCGGCTTCGTACCACTTGGGCTTCTCGCGAAAGATCTCGCAGAGATTGTCGGGGTTGGCCGGAGGCTTGGTGGCGCAACCGGCAAGGGCCAGGAGCAGGACGGGGAGCAAGAGCCGAAGCATGGAGGGGACTATTCCTTGGGCGCGGGCCTGGTGCAGCCCTTCGGGCGAAGCTTTATACACACTTTGCCATCAGCCGGCGATACGCCAGCGCGCAGCGCTGTGTTGCAACTCGCAACAGCGCCTGGCCAGGTCAGGCCTGCCGGCACACACGCGGCAGGCCCGCTGCCGGTCAATCGGGGCGCCAGCGCTCTCCACGATTGTTGCCGGTGCCCTTGTAGCCGCCGTAGCCATCCGGTTCCCAGCCACCGCCGGCATTGTCTCCGGTGCCGATGAAACCGCCACGGCCATCGGGCTCCAGCCCCCTGCCCTGGTTCTTGCCTGTACCGGTGTATCCGCCACGGCCATCGGAGACATAACCACGCTTGCGGTTCTCGCCCGTCCCCTCGTAGCCGCCCTTGCCATCGGAGGCCCAGCCGCCACCCCAGGCGCTGCCTTCACCGTGGAAGGCACCCTTGCCATCGGACTTGTAGTCTTGGCCGTAGTTGGTGCCGGTACCGGTGTAGCCACCCGAACCATCCGGGGTGAAACCGGCGCCCTTGTTCAGCCCGGTGCCTTTGAGCCCGCCATCGTCGGCCGGAGCATAACCGCGACCAAAGTTGTTGCCGGTGCCTCGGAGCGAGCCGTCCTTCTGCAACTCGTAATCGGAACCCTGGTTCTTGCCCGTACCCTTGAAACCGCCATGTCCGTCGGGCTCGTAGCCGCGATCCTGGGCGAAACCCTGGCCGATGAAACCTTCGGCGGCCAGCAGCGGCGTGCCGGCGCCGAGCAAGGCGATGGCCAATAGCAGGTGGGAATGTCTGTTCATGCCGTATCGATATCCTTATGTAGGGGAACGCCAGAATTCTTTGCCTGCTTGCCCTCAGCGGGAAATGGCCATCCAACCGGCGCAACCGGTCATGACCCCGGCCGAGGTGCGGTTCAGGCGCTGCATGGCCCTGGGCGACTGGATCGCCCGCTTGATCCGCGCCCCGGTCACCAGGTACGCCAGTTGGATGCTCAGGTCGATGCCGACTCCCAGTGCAGTGATGAAAGCCACTTCCGGCCAGGACAGCGCCGTCAGATCGAAGGCATGGGGCAGCACCGCGCCGAAGAACACCACCGCCTTGGGGTTGCTCAGGGTCAGCAGCGCTCCGGCGAGCAGCCCGCGGCCGGCCGAGCGCTTCGCCAGCGCCTCGGGCTGCGTGGGGTTCTTCGACCACAGCTTCCAGGCGATGAACAGGATGAAGGCCACGCCGAGCCACTTGACGCCGATGAACAAGTACTCGAAGCGCAGCGCCAGCGCCGCCAGGCCCAGGGTGGCCACCAGCAGCCAGAGCGCATTGCCCAGGACCATGCCACCGATGAACGGCAAGGTGGAACGGGCCCCGCGCGCCACCACCTGCCCCAGCATCGCGGCCTGGGCCGGGCCGGGAATGGCCGCGGCAATGGCGAACGGTACGGCGAAAAACCAGATCGAGGCAGTCACGCTCATCGACGAAATCCCCCAGGTCACAATGATATCGGCCTGGATATTCGCACCGAGGCAGCCGCTTGGGCAATGCCCGCTCCAGTGACGGCGCAGGATTCATGACGAGGCTTGGCCTGCGGGCCACAGGGGCACTGCATCAGCCCCCGGCAAGAATCTCCCGGGCGCACAGCAACAAGCCGTCGACCACCGCAGAAGGCGTTTGCGCACGGGTCACCAGGCCCAGGGTCGCCCGTGGCTGTTCCAGGGCCTGCTGGCGAAAGTTCAGCCCGGGACGGGCCATCCGCTGCATTGAGGCCGGCACCAGGGCAATGCCCATGCCGGCCGACACCAGGTTGACCGCCGACGACACTTGGGGGGCCTGCTGGTGGATCAGCGGGCTGAAGCCCTGGGCCCGGCAAGCGCTGACTATCTCGGCGCTCAGGCCGTAGCCGGATTTGCGCGAATAGAGGATGAAGCGCTCATCGCGCAGGTCCGCAAGATCCAGGCGCTCGCGGGCGAGCAAGGGATGGCCATCGGGCAGCACCACCATCAGCGGTTCTTCACTGAGGACCTGGAACGCCAGGTCGCCACCCCCGGCAAAAGGCGGGCGGACGATGGCGGCATCGATCTGCCGCTCCAGCAGGCGGCCGACCAGGGTTTCGCTGTTGCCCTCCACCAGGTTGACCTGCACCTGCCGATAGCGCTGCTGGTAGAGACGCAGCAACGCGGTCATGCCCTCGTTGAACGAGGCCGACTCGGTGAACCCCAGGGTCAGGCTGCCGATCTCCCCGCGCGCGGCACGCAGTGCCCGGACCTTGGCCTCTTCGGCCCGGGCCAGGATGTCCCGGGCACAAACCAGGAAGGTCTTGCCGGCATCGCTGAGGACGATGCCGCGGCCCTGGCGGTGAAACAGCGGCGTGCCGATTTCCTCTTCCAGTGCGCGGATCTGCTGGCCCAGCGGCGGTTGGGCGATGTGCAGGACCTGGGCCGCCTTGGTCAGGCTCTGGGCCTCGGCGGTGGCCACGAAGTAACGCAGGTGCCGGAGTTCCATGGAATGTTCTACGTTCTGATTTTGGATAATTAGAATATTAGACATAACAAAAGCCCAGGACCAAGCTTTGCCTATCCAAGCAACGACACCCGCCAGCCCTGGGAGGCACCATGAAAAACACAAGGAAACTACGCGATCTGTTGGCCAGCGGCGAAAGCCTGGTAGCCCCTGGCGTCTACGACGGGCTCTCGGCGCGCCTGGTGGAACTGGCCGGCTTTTCAGCCGTCTACGCCAGCGGTGGAGCCATCGCCCGCTCCGCGGCGCTACCGGATATCGGCCTGTTGAGCTTCAGCGAGGTCCTGGAACGCGTGGAGAAGATCGTCGACGGCAGCGCTTTGCCGGTGATCGCCGATGCCGACACCGGGTTCGGCGGCAGTGCCAACGTCGAACGTACGGTACGTGCCTTCGAACGTGCCGGGGTGGCGGCACTGCACCTTGAAGACCAGGCGTTTCCCAAGCGCTGCGGGCACCTGGACGACAAGTCGCTGATCGATACCGAGCAGATGTGCCGCAAGCTGCGCGTCGCCCGCGAGGCCCTGGTCGATCCAGACCTGGTGTTGATCGCCCGTACCGATGCGATCGCCGTCGAAGGCTTCGACGCCGCCCTGGAACGGGCGCAGCGTTATGTCGAGGCCGGTGCCGACATGATTTTCGTCGAGGCCCCGGAGACTCTCCAGCAGATCCGCGAAATCGCTGCCCGGATCCCCGGGCCCAAGCTGATCAACATGTTCCATGGCGGCAAGACCCCGATGATGCCGGTCGAGGAACTGGCGGCCCTGGGTTATCAGCTGGTGATCATTCCTTCCGACCTGCAACGCGCGGCCATCCATGCCACGCAGCAAGTCCTGGCGCAGATCAAGCGCAGCGGCGACAGCTCGGCGCTGGCCAGCCAGCTGGTGAGTTTCCAGGAGCGCGAGCGCATCGTGCGCACCAGCCGCTATCTGGAGCTGGACCAGCGCTGATCACCGCGCCGCCCGAACAGGCCATAGCGGTTCCAGCGATACGGCGCCAGGTCGATTGCCGGCTGGCGTCCGGCCACCAGGTCGCTGACGATCCGCGCCGAGCCGCAGGCCATGGTCCAGCCCATGGCGCCGTGGCCGCAGTTGAGTAGCAAGTTGCGCACTTGGCAAATGCCGAGGAACGGCAGGTTGTCCGGGGTCATCGGCCGCTGTCCGAGCCATTGCATCGCGGTAACGCCCTGCAGCTGCGGGCAGACCTGCTCGGCGAAACGCTGCAGGGCGGCAAAGCGCTGCTCGATCTTGCCCGGTCCGGGTTGCCCGACATCGGCGAACCCGGTGAAGCGCAAGGTCTGGCCGAAGGCCGCCCAGGCTACCTTGTGCAGGATCGACACCGCGCCGACGCTCGGCCGCGGGATCCGGCCCAGTGGATAGGACAGCGAGTACCCCGTCACCGGGTGAATCGGCAAGCGCAGCCCCAAAGGAGCCAGCAAAGGTGCCGAAGCCAGGCCGGCGGCGACCACCACGGCATCGGCGCACCTCCGGCCCTGGTGGGTCCGCACCCCCACCGCCACCCCGGCTTCGACCTCGACCGCCAGCACCTGCTCAGCGAAACGCGCCACGGCCTTGGTCACGCAAGCACGCTCGATGGCTGCCTGGGCATAGCGGGCTGCATCTCCCGTGCCGTCCCGGGCGCAGTAGCCCGCCTTGGCAAAACCCACCCGGGCCAGTCTTCTCCAGCCTGGGACCATGGGCTAGAGCAAGGCCGCCACTTGTTCGGCCGTGGCCTTGGCCGATTGCGGGTTCTGCCCCGTCACCAGGCGGCCATCGACCACCACCTTGGTGGTGAACGGCAACCAGGCCTTCTCGTAGCGTGCCCCACGCTGTTTCATCAGTTGCTCGACGTTGTACGGCACCTTGCCTGCCACGCCCGCCAACACCTCCTCGATCCAGGCGTAACCAGTCAGGCGGCGCCCCTCCACCAGCAGCCGGCCGTCGCTGAGCCGCGTGTTGAGCAACCCGCAGTAGCCGTGGCAGACCGAAGACACGATGCCGCCCTGCTCGAAGATCTCCCGGGTCAGGCGCTGCAGGCCCGGGTCGTCGGGGAAGTCCCACATCACTCCATGGCCGCCGGTGAAGTAGATGGCATCGAAGTCCGCGCCCTGCAACTCATCTGGATGAGCAGTGTGGGCCAGGCGCTGCAAGCTCGCCGGATCCTCCAGCCAGGCCTTGGCCGTGCCATCGAGCAATGGCCACTTCAACGCCCTGGGCTCCAGGGGCGAGGCGCCGCCTCTGGGGCTGACCAGGCGCTGCTCATGCCCCCTGGCGGCGAACACCTGCCAGGCATGGGTCAGCTCCCCCAACCATAACCCGGTGGGTTGGCCGGGGTCGGCGTAATGGGCAACGTTGGTGACGACATGCAAGATGCGCTTGGCCATCGATACGTACTCCGCACAGTGCCGGGACTGGCAAAAGGTTAGTCCACCAGGCTCGCAAACGCCCGGCAGGCAGGCTGGGTGGACGCCGCCCTGGTCACGCGGCAGCGCCGTCATTTGCCTGCTTGACATTAAGGTTAAGTTTAACGTTAGGGTTTACCCACCCCGGCCGGTATCGAGCGAACAGACGCCGGCCTTGCCCGGGGTATTCATCAGCGTGATGCACTCTCTGGAGAACTGGAACGTGAAACTTGCAACTGTCACCGCAATGGCCGGCGCACTCCTGGCCCCTCTGGCAAGTCCCGTGCTGGCGGACGCCACGGGCCATGCCGAAACCACGATGATCGATATCGCCGGCCATCCGGTGCCGGTGCTCAAGGGCGGCCTGTACGACCGCTATCGCTCCAACCCGCCGCTGTCGGTGATCGAGGCCGAGGCGCCGGGCATGGACCTGAGCTGGTTCAAGCAACTGGCCAAGACCCGGGTCGACATGGGCTTCGAGTCCTACTCGCCGAACTTCTACTACAAGAACAGCCGTATCACCGCGGTCTATACCGCTGACCTGGCACGCTTGCGCGAGCTGATCCCGGCCGAGGTGCTGGCCCAGGTCCAGCCGCTGCAGGTCTGGCCTGGTCGCGGGTTGGTGGCCTTCACCGCCTACACCTACGACTACTGCGACAACGACAGCTACAACGAAATTGCCTTGTCGATCATCACCAACAAGCCGGGCAAGTCCAACCTCGGCCCCCTGACCCTGGTCGGCCAGTCCATCTCCAAGGACTTCTGGGGCTACGTGCTCAAGCTGCCGGTGAACACCGAACTGGCCCGGGTGCGTGGCGTGGTGGGCTACAACCTGCCCAAGTGGCTGACCGACATCACCCGCCGCGAGGAAGCCCAGAGCCTGTCCTACGACATCATCGACAGCCAGACCGGCAACGTCGACGTGATCTTCAAGGGCAGCAAGCTTGCGGACCTGTCCCACGACGTCGGCATGGTGACCAACAGCTTCACCAACCTCGACCACAACGGCCAGCTGGCCTACGGCTACGCCACCTCGCGCCAGACCAGCCATGCCTCCAGCAGCAGCGCCGACGCCGCGCGCCTGATCCTCGGGCAAGGCAGCCTGTCCGACTACCTGCGTTCGCTGCAACTGGGCAAGTTGGTGAAATACGAGTACGTACCCGAGTTCCAGAGCGCGCTCTATGCCCCCAAGCCCCTGGCCAGCCTGAACGATAGTCACTGATCCCGGGTGTCCTGAGATGACCGGGACCGACCGCCAAGACGGCGGTCCCGGTGGTCACCGATCACTCGATGCGCATCTGGCCCGAACCCGGCAGGCTGCTGACCAGCCCGGCCCCGAGCAACTTCGCCGGGGTGTACGCGCCCGCTGGGGGGCGCTCGCCCGCCAGGTACTCGACCACTGCCAGGGCGCCACTGACGGTCAGGCTGTAGACATTGGCGGTGTGCACCCGGGCCACCTTGCGCTGGCCCTGGGCATTGCGCGCCTCGCCCCATACATAGGTGCCCTGGTCGGCCCGCTTGGCATCGTCCGGGCCGGTCACGGTCTTGCCGATATGCGCCTTGAGGCGCTTCTGCACCCAGGCCAGGCCCAGCAGCGGACGGACCAGGTTGGCCCACCTGGCACCACGGATCATCCCGGCCGACCCGGGGAGGAAGACCTCGATATTGGCAATGCCGGTGGTGTGGTAGGCGGTGGATACGTCGCCCCAGGGAATGGTCATGGCGAGCTTTTCACCGGCGCCGAAATCGATGCGCCGCACCTGGTAGGCCAGCGGCACCGTGACGATCTTGCCGTCGCGCCGCACCTTGCCATCCTGGGCCATGCCTTCCACCGAGGTCTTGGCCGTGCCGGGCGAGAAGCTCGAGCGCGAGTCGAAGCCCAGGGCCAGGTGCGTGGCATCGGGCAGTGCCGCCTTGAGCGCGGCGGCGACGCAGTCGGTGGGGATCACGTCGAAGCCCACGCCCGGGCAGATCACCACCCCGGCCTCCCGAGCGCGCAAGTCCAGGGCCTGGGCATGTTCGAAGACCGTGATCTCGCCGGTGATGTCCAGGTAGTGCGCCTTGGCATCCAGGCAGGCCTGCATCATCGGCGCGGCGGTGGCCGAGAACGGCCCGGCGCAATGCAGGACCAGGTCCATGTCCTGGATGCGGGCCGCCAGTTGCGGTTCATCGAGCCCGAAGATCCGGGCCTCCAGGCCCAGCTCCCGGGCCAGCGGCTCGACCTTGTCGCGACTGCGTCCGGCCAGCACCGGGCGCAAGCCGCGCTGGTGCGCTTCGCGGGCGATCAGCTCGCCGGTGTAGCCATAGGCGCCGTAGATCATCCATTGCATCGGTTCGGCTGGGCTGGATCGTTCATTCATGGTGCGGCTCCTGGCAGGGTTGGGCGAGGCGGCACGCTGCCCTCCTCGATCTGGCTGCGACGCTAACCTTCAAGCCCGGTTCAGGGTCAAGGGGCAAGCCCGGCTCGCCCGTCCTGCTCAAGGATAGAAAAGCAACAGGCCGAATACCGCGAACACTGCCAAATGCATGAACCCCTGGAGCGGCGAGGTGCGCTGGCCGCCGAAGCTCACCAGGGTGAGCCCGACGGTGATGGCGAACAGCAGCATCTCGGCGGCAGACAGCCCCATGATCACCTGCTTTTGGGTGATCAAGCCGATCACCAGCACCGCCGGCACCGTCAGCCCCACGGTGGAAACGAAGGCGCCCAGGCACAGGTTCAGGGTGCGCTGCATTTCATTGTTGCAGGCGGCCTTGATCGCCGTGATCGACTCGGGGGTGAAGACGATGATCGCGATCAGCACGCCGCCAACCGCCACCGGCGCCCCGGCCTGGGCGATGCCGTAGTCGGTGACCACCGCCAGGTAATGGGCCAGCAAAACGATGGGCAGGATGAGCCCGAGCAAGACCAGGGTGCGCAGGAGCATTTCCCGGCGATTGGCCGGTGGCTGCACGTCGGCATCAGTGCCGGCTTGCGCCTGGGGAAGGTGCAGGCTACCGGCCGGCGGCTGGACGAAGAATCGCCGGTGGCTGCCCACCTGCAACCACAGGAAAGCGCCGTACAGCAACACCGTGATGGCCGAGATTCCCATGGCCTGGGTGGCGCTGAACTCACCGGCCCCGGAAGTGAAGTTCGGCAGCAGCAAGGCGATGCCGGTGAGCAGCACGACCATCGAGATGTAGGAAGCTGCGCCCTGGGCGTTGTATTCCTGCTCGCCGTTGCGCGCAGCTCCAGCCACCAGGCACAGGCCGATGACCAGGTTCATGATGATCATCATCACCGCGAATATCGAATCCCTGCCGATGGTCGGCAGCTCCCCCGGGCCCAGGAGCATGGAGGCGATCAATATCACTTCGATCGAAACGATGGACAGGGTCAGGATCAACGTGCCGTAGGGTTCGCCCAGTTGCCGGGCCAGGTGGTCGGCCTCATGCACCACGCCGAACGCAGCGGCGAGGATGGTGCAGAACAGCAGCAAGAATACCCAGCTGGCGGTCAGTGGCTGCAGGGGCGCGGCCAGCAGCTCGCTCCCCTGGAAAAAGAACAGGCCCACCACCAGCCAGGAGCCGGCCAGGCGCAGGACTGTGGACAACGGCACTACTCGGGAAAGTTCGCTCATGTCGGTCTCATCTTCGGTTCATTGCACAAGGAACATAGCCCAGGCCATGGCAGGTTCCGGTTCGCGGTGAATCACTGGCTGGCACGCCCCTGTCCGGCGTTGCAGGGGGCGCCGGCGGGTAAGCCACGCCGGGCCTGGGCGCAGGCACGCAGCAACCGCGCGGCATGAAGAAGAGGCTCGTGCGCAGCACAAGGGATGGAGCAGGCAGGGAAAAGTAGCGGGGACGCTGGCCATGGGGGCTTGCTCAGAAGCTTCGGGCCGTCCCGCATGTCGATCCTGGCCCCGGGGTCGTCCCCGGGCAGGTGGTTGAACGCGCCATGGAAGCGGCGCTGCGGCGCACTCTAGCACCGGTGTGCATGTCGATTCCAGAGTCAACTCCTGCGAATCCCGCGGCATTCAACCAGCGAATCTTGCTTCTGCAAGCCGGCGAATGCAGGCACACGATTATAGTGGCGAGGGTTATCCGAACTTGGCACAAGCGAGGCACACATGCGATCAGCCCATGGTGGCGAAGCTTCATCCCCCGGAATCGAACGCCTGGATTTCGGCCGGGTCTCGGTGTTCTTCGGCAAGCGCCACGGCAAGTACCCGGACGGCAACCAAGTGATGATCCGCGGGACGGACACCCTGGCGGCCTTCGATACCCCCATCGTCGCCAACTGCATCGGCCCCTGGTTCGATGCCACCGAGTTGGTGGTCCTGGGCCATGTCCACGAGGACCACATGGCCGGCCTGCATCGCCTGCCCCGAGCCAGCGTCCACGTCCACCAGGCAGACCTGGCCGCGGCCCGGAGCTGGGAGGGCCTGGCGGCGGCGTTCGGGATCAGTCACCCGGAACAGGCCCGGGTCATGCTCGAGTACTTGCAGGGACAGTTCTTCTACGCCCCGCGCCCGGATGCCCAGGGCTACCAGGACGGCTCCTGCTGGGAACTGGGACGCTCCAGGGTCCGCGCCTTCCATATGCCCGGGCATACCGCCGGCCATACGGTGCTTTTGGTCGAGCCCGAGGGCGTGGCCTTCATCGGCGACATCGACTTGACCGGCTTCGGCCCCTACTACGGCGACGCCACATCCAACCTGGGGGATTTTCGCCGCAGCCTGCAGCGCTTGCCGGATATCCCGGCCAGGGTCTGGGTCACTTCGCACCACCGGGGCGTCTACACCGATCGTGACAGTTTCCTCAATGCCCTGTCGGCGTTCGCCAGCAAGCTCGATGAGCGTGAAAACCGGCTCCTGGCCTGGCTCGACGAGCAACCACAAGCACTCGAACAACTGGTGCAACGCGGGCTGCTGTACCCACCGGGACACACCGCGCCCTGGGTGGCGAGCGCCGAACGGCGCACCATTGCCCAGCACCTGGCCGAGCTGCAGCAGGCCGGCCGGGTGCAGCAGGACGAACAAGGACGCTACCGTCCCGGCTGAGGGTGTCCGGATGGCTGGGCGCTACGTTCGAGGTTCGGCATGCCGCCCAACGAGCGTCCGGCACCTGATCAAGCGTGACTGGCCACCAGCACGCCCATGCCGATCATGGCCAGGATCTGCGTGAAGAAGAACGCGAAACGCCAGCTGGCGACCTTGTCGGTCTGTGGCAGGCAGATATGCACCAGGCTCTGGGCCATGCGCGCAGCCAGCATCAGCAGTGCCAGGCCGTCCAGGGCGCCGCTGGTGACGGCCGATACATGGATCGCCAGCACGATGGCGCCATACACCGGCAGGTTCTCCACGCAATTGCGGTGTGCAGCCATGGCCCGTTGGTACCAATCGCTGCCCTGGGGCTTGTCCGGCTGCCACTCGCTCACCGTGGCGCGACCGGTCAGGATGCGCGACCAGCGATAGACGCCGACCGTGCCGAACAAGATGAGCAACGTCCAGCCGGCAAATGCCAACAGGACCCAAGTGGGCATATTCACTCTGGACCTTCCTGATTGATGGATAATGGCGGGGTTTGCACAGCACTCAAGGTGCTGGCAGGCTCACGACGCTCCGGTGGCCTTGAGCCCGAACCATAATATTAGAATTATCTAAATTAGCAATTACTAATTTAATGGATTACCTGTCCCCATGACTCCAGAACCCATTGGCGACGACGAGCGCTTTCTCGTCGAAGGCGCGCAGAAAGCCGCCACTCTGCTGCGCGCAATCAGCAATGAATACCGCCTGCAGGTGCTGTGCCTGCTGATCGAGCATGGGGAAATCACCGTGGGTGGCCTGCTGCAGCGCATCACGCTGAGCCAGTCGGCCCTGTCCCAGCACCTGGCGAAGATGCGCGAGGAAGGCCTGGTGGCCTTCCGTCGCGAAGCCCAGACCCTGTACTACCGCATCGACAATCCCGACGTGGCAAAGATCATCGCCACCCTCAAGAGCATCTACCGCCCCTGACGACCACTCGCCGGCCCTATACCCGCGCGATCACCAGTTGTTCGAAGACCGGTGCCCGCAGGCGGTCCGTGCGCCCGGCGAAGTAACGTTGCTCCAGCTCGGCCGGTGCGAGCAGTAGCACCTCGGCAAACCCCAGCTCCAGCAGCCAGTGCTGCAACTGCCCGGGGTCGAAGCGGCTGATCCAGGGTTCGCCGCGAGCGGCCGCCAGGCTGGAAAACACCTGCACCGCCTCCTGGTCCAGGCCATCGAGCCCCGGATCCTTGATGATGAAACTCATCACCAGGCCACTACCGACGGGGAGCGCCAGCACATCCTCCAGGGTGCGCTGGATCGCCGCCCGCTCCAGGTACTGGGTGACGCCGAGCCAGGACAGGAAGGTCAGCGAGCGCCTCTGAGGTTCCTGGCACCGGGCAGCGTCGAGCGCCGTGCTAGCACCATGCGCGGTGCGGCGCTTGCCCGCCGCTGCCACAGCACCTTTGGCGCGTCGGTGTTGCCGGTCTGCCGCTAGACGCTGGCGCAGCTTTGCGGGTCAATCGACGGCATGCACCCGGGTCCGATTGCGGCCCTCGTGCTTGGCCCGGTACAGCGCCTGGTCGGCCAGGCTGACCCAGTGTTCCAGGGAGGCCTCCTGGTCGACCTGGACCATGCCGATGCTGACGGTGGACGCCAACTCCCCCGCAGGCAGCGCCAAGCGGTGCGCGCTCCAGCATTCGCGCAGGCGCTCGAGCAAGGCCAGGGCCTGCTCGCGATTGGTCTGTGGCAGCAGCAATACGAACTCCTCGCCGCCATAGCGAGCGAACAGGTCCGTGCGCCGGACCTGGCTTTCGCAAACCGCACTGAAGGCCTTCAGCGCCTGGTCGCCCACCAAGTGGCCGTGGTTGTCGTTGATCCGCTTGAAGTGGTCGATATCCAGCATCGCCAGGCACAACGAACGCCCCTGTCGACGGTCCTGGGCCAGCTCGAGCTTGGCCCGCTCGATGAAGGCCCGTCGATTGAGGGCACCGGTCAAGGCGTCCCTGGCGGCAGTCTGGCGCAGCTCCTGCTCCAGGGACTTGCGCCCGCTGACATCGCGGATCTCCGCCACCTGGGTGCCATCGTCGAGGGCCGCGACGGTCAGTTCGGCGGCGAACTGGCTGCCGTCGCGGCGTACCGCCACTCGATCCAGCGGCACCCCATCGAACCGTCGCAGTTGTTGCTGCAGGTCGGCATCGGTTTCGAACAAGTGCTCCAGGGGACGCTCGTGGTAATGCTCGCGCTCGCAATCGAACAGGCGCTTGAGCACCGGGTTGGCATCGACGATCCGCCCGTCGCGGACGATCACCACGGCGGCGCTGGTGATGTTCATCAGGCGCTCGAAGCGCACCGCGCTGCGCTCGGCCGCCAGCAGGAAACGGCGCAGGCTGAGCAGGGTCAGGCCGAACAGGCAGAGGATCCACAACGGATAGCCAATGTTGAAAGCCAGCAGTTCGGCGGCCGCCTCCAGGCCTTTGCGCGGCCGCAGCGCCTGGAGCAGATCGAGGGCACCGCTGGCGGCTGCGCTCAAGGCCAGCAAACCGAACATCAGCGCGGCGAAGATCCGTACGCTGCGCAGCCGGCGATCGCCCGGCAGGCACAACAACGCACGACAGGCCAATGCCCGGACGAAGGCACTGACGAAGGTGTACAAGGCCACCACCAGCTCCGCTTCCAGCGGCTCGCCCAGCCAGTGCCACAACAGCCAGGGCACGGCGGTCAGGCAAACCGCCGGCACCAGCCACCAGGGCGCGGGACGCTCGAGGAAGCGGAACACGCCGATGACCAGCACCGCCTCCCCCGAGGTCAGCAGGCTGTAGCTCAACACGTTGTACGCCAGCCCCGCCGAGTGGCCACCGAACAGCAGCAGCAACTGGCCCAGCCCCACCAGCAGTATGCCGAGGGTCCACAGGCCCGGTCCCGGATAGGGGCGCGAGTAGTACCACAGCGCCAGGCAGATGATCGCGCTGGCGATCAGGATGTTGGTACCCAGCAATAGCGGGGAGAACAGCAAGGCATTCATGGCGTTGGGGAGTCCGGAAATCGAAGGGGCCGACTGCCGTGATGGCGGACAGCCGCCAGTGACGCCTGGGATACCAGGGCGGCCGGAGCTTCTCGATGCACGGGGTCAAGGCAGGGGCGCGATCATGGCTGGACCAGCACCTGGCGTTGCCTAGGGGTTTTCTGCCGGGCACGTCCGAACTTTAGGTGCCTGGGGTAAAAATCCGCCCGCCGGTTGCCGGTCGGGCGGAGCCTGGGTTGACGGTCCCTGCCCCGGCCTTCAGGCAGTCAATGGGCAATCATCGACAGGGCCCGGATCAACTGCGCCAGGTTGCGCTGGCCGTCGGCGGCCAACCGGACGCCGGGGTGGTAGCGCAGGCTCGTTGCCGACTCCTCGGCCTGTGGTGCCGGACGAGACCAGGCCGGGGGCTGGACCTGATATGGGCCGGGGGCGCGGGCCAGGTCAGCGGATTTCAACGACGCGGCATAGCCGACCCCGGGCTCCAGGCGCTCGAGCAACTGGAAGACACCGTCCAGGTCGCAGTCCAGGACCAGGGTCACGCCGGGGTAGGCCTGGGCCGGCGCAGCGCCAGCGCCTTGGGCAGAATGGTGCGGCTGATCGATCAGCAGCCAGCTGCGATGCTTGAAGCGCGCCCCCACCTCCTTGAGCAGATCGTTCCATTGCATGGCAGGTCCTCAACGGGCGGCAACCAGCACCGGGATCGCGTTGTTCAGGGAGAACGCCACCAGGAACACGGCCAGCCCCACGTCGATCTGCCGCGTGTACTTGAGGAACAGCGCCTTGACCGGCCCCTGGCCGAACAGCAGCGCCACCAGGGAGTACCAGGTGACCTCCAGGGTCGAGCATAGCACCACCACCAGTACCTTCTCGAGATCCGAGCGTGGCGAGGAAAGAAACCCGGCATAGATGCTGATCATGAAGGCGATGGTCTTCATGTTGCTGATGTTGGTGATCACCCCCACGCGGTAGGCCTTGGTGAAACTGGTGGCTCCGGGCGCGCTGGCGGTCGGCGCGCTGGCAGTCCTGGCCAGAACGCTGCGGATGATGCTGTAGGCGATATACAGCAGGTACAACGAACCTGCCAGGGTGGCCGCCTTGGAGAAAGCCGGATACTGGTCCAGCAGTACCGCCAGGCCCAACAGCGAGATGGTCGAAAAGAACACCCCGACGGTGCAGATGCCCAGGGTCGCGCCGATCCCCGTGGACACCGAGCCCAGGGAAGCGAAGCGACTGACGATGATGAAGTTGGGGCCCGGGCTGATGACCGCCAGGATATAGATCAATGCTGCGGTGAACATGGCAACTCCTTGTCATGGCGCGGCAGCCCGGCCGGGCTGCCGCCAGGGTGCGGGCTTCAGGCCAGCGCCGGCTCGGGTGAACGCAGTTCCTGGCCCGGGGCCAGCCGCTCCTGCAAGGCGGACAGGATGCGCTCCACCCGCAGCGAGATCAGGCTGAACGAGCCGGCATCGCCAAGCCCGTGGGAGCTCTCGCACAAGCCGTTGAGGAACACCGCCGGCAAGCCGTCCAGGGCCGTCAGGCTGTAGTCGCGGTTGACCACCAGGGCGCCCTGGCCGTCGCGGCGAAAGTCCTGGTGATAGGGCTCCAGCAGCGGCGGATAGAGCTCGCCGTTCTCTTTGTCGGCGATGTCCTTGAACCCGGTGGCCAGCACCAGTGCGTCCAGGGTGAGGTGCGAGGACTGCAACTGGTTGACCTCGGTCAGTGCCAGCTCGACCTGCCCTGCCGCGTTCAGGCTGGCGCGCTCCACGGCGGTATTGTTGAGGATGTGGATACGCTGCTTGCCCTGCAGCTTCTCTTCATGGATGCGCACGTACAGCGCGTTGATCACATCGGCATCGGCCGAGCTGTAGTTGGTACCGCGCAATTGGCGGTCGATCCGGGCCTTGGCCTCGCTGGAGAGCGCGAAGTAGTAGTCGATGAACTCGGGGAAATACACCTTGTCGCTGAATGGGCTGGTGTCCTTGAGGCGAAAGCTGAAGCTGCGGTGCAAGGCGTAGATGTCCTTGTCGGCGAACCGGGCACTCAGGTCGAGGACGATCTCCACCGCGCTCTGGCTGGAGCCCAGCACGCCGATACGCTGCACCTGGGGCGGCAGGTCGTGGATGTTCTCCAGGTAATGGTTGAGGTGGAATATGCGCGGGCCGGTCAGGCCTTCGAACACCGCGGGAACGTTCGCCGTGCGTCCGGTGCCCAGCACCAGGGTACGGCCATGGATCACCTGGTGATCGTTGTAGGTCACCTTCCACAGGCGCTGGCCCTTGAGCTGCACCGGTTCGACCTTGCTCACCCGGGCCGAGGATTCGACGCTGTCGAGAAAATGCCCGGCCACCCACTTGATGTATTCGGCATATTCGCGGCGCAAGGGATAGGCCAGCGGCAGGTTCAGGTAGTCGAACAGGCGCCCGGTTTCCTTCAGGTAATTGACGAACCCGTAGTGGCTGCGCGGATTGCGCGGGGTGACCAGGTCACGCAGCGGGTTGTTCTGGATATCCGAGCCACTGAGCAGCATCCCGTCCTGCCAGTCCGGCTGGCGCTTGGCGTCGAGAAAACGATAGCTCAGCGGCGATTGCGCTTCCTCCAGGGCGATGGCCAGGGCCAGGTTGGAGGGGCCGAAACCGATACCGACAATATCGTAAACAGTATCTGACATGGGAAAGCTCCTATCCTTGGGCATGTTTGAGTGGAAGGTGGTAATAGTGATAGTCACTGTTCTCGATGAAACCGAACTGCGTATATATATTCCGCGCCTTCGGATTATCTTCGGCGCCTTCGATGAAAAGTTGCTTGGCCTGGGTATCGACCCCCAACTTCCGGGCGGCATTCAATAGTGCCAATCCGGCCCCTGCTCCTCTTTGCTCTTCATCGACATACAAGTCGTTCAATATCCACAAGCGCTCCAGGGTGACACTGGAGAAACTTGGGAAAAGTTGGCTGAAGCCGACGACCCGCTGGTCGAGTTCGGCGACGATGATGATCGACTCACCAAGAAAGAAACGTTCCAGGATGAAAGCCAGCGAGCGCGACAAATCGCTGGCCTGGCCATAGAACTGGCGGTACTTGTCCAACAGCGGCGCAATGGCCTGGGCGTCGTCGATCGAGGCATAGCGAGTCAGGACCTGGCTCATGGCTCACCCCTCGCGACGTCGGCGAAGGCCTGCTCGAGAAGCTTCAGGCCCTGGGTGATCTGCCCCAGGCTGATGGTCAGGGCGGGCAGGAACTTGAGCACTTGATCGTCGACCCCCGAGGTCTCGATGATCAGCCCCAGGGCATAGGCCCGGGCGGCGATCTTCGGTGCCAGCCCCCGGTCCTGGAACTCGATGCCCCTGAAGAATCCCCGGCCCTTGAGCCGATTGGGCGCCTGGGCGGCGAAACCGGCAGACAGCTCCAGCAGCCCCTCGTGGAGGAACGCCGCCTTGGCCTTGAGCTCCTCGGTGAACCCCGACCGGCTCCAATAGTGGTCGATCACCGCCTTGCCAGTGACGAAGGCCAGGTTGTTGCCACGGAAAGTGCCGTTGTGCTCTCCCGGCTGCCAGATGTCCAGGTGCGGGGCGATCAACGTCAGCGACATCGGCAAGCCGTAGCCGCTGATGGACTTGGACAAGGTGACGATATCCGGTGTGACCCCGGTGCCCTCGAAGCTGAAGAAGTCGCCGGTGCGGCCACAACCGGCCTGAATATCATCGATGATCAGCAGGCTGCCATGCTCCCGGGCTATGTCCCGTACCGCCTGCAGCCAGGCGGCGCTGGCGCTGCCGACACCGCCTTCGCCCTGCACGGTTTCCAGGACGATCGCCGCGGGTTTGTCCACCCCGCTGCCGGCACGCAGCATCTGCGCCAGGTATTGCGAGGTGTCCAGGCCATCGCCGAAGAAGCCGTCGTAGGGCATGAAGGTCACGTTGTTCAGGTTGACCCCGGCACCGGCGCGCTTGCGCGGGTTGGCGGTCAGGGCCAGGGAGCCCAGCGACATGCCATGGAAGGCATTGGTGAAGGCCACCACGTTCTGGCGCCCGGTGTACTTGCGCGCCAGCTTGATCGCCGCCTCGACGGCATTGGTCCCCGTGGGCCCGGGGAACTGCACTTTGTACTGCAGGTTGCGCGGCGCCAGGATCCGCTCCTGGAAGGTGGTGAGGAAGGCTTTCTTGGCCGTGGTCTTGAAATCCAGGCCGTGGGTGATGCCGTCGCGGGCGATGTAGTCGAGCAACGCCGCCTTGAGCAGCGGATTGTTGTGCCCATAGTTCAAGGCCCCGGCGCCACTGAAGAAGTCGATGAAGACCTCCCCCGTATCGCTGGTCAGCGTCGAGCCTTCGGCGGTCTGGAAGGTTGCGGTGAAGTCCCGGCAATAAGAGCGAACGTTGGATTCCTTGAGTTCGAAGATATCCAGGGACGAAGGAACAGCAGGAACAGCATCTACCAGCAAGTGATTTAGCGTGGCCGTCATGTCAGGTACCGTTTATCGATCCAATGAATGGACTAACAACGGAAAGAGCGTTTCCTCAGTGGCCAGGTAGCGAATGCCGAGAAGGCTTCAATCCTTTGCAGTCCGGATTTAAGTTTCATCCAATGAAACATGACCCGCTCTGTTGGCCAGCAGGAACAATGACGACTTTCGAGTTGCAGGCTAACAGCCCTGATAACTCTGCGGAATAATTATAATTTCATATGCATATAATTTAACCCGCGCATATATAGCCACCTGCAATGGCTCGCGAAAATGACAGCTTGAAATCACAGCGCCCCGCTGCCCTGACGCCCATCCGGGGAAGCCTGGCGCTTGCCCTTGGCCTGGGTGCAGGTGCCACGCCTGGGGCGCAGCACCTGCCTGCGGTGCTCAACCCACCAGCGACTTGCCGAAGATCTGTCGGGCACTGGAGGAGGTCGTGGAGTACATCAAGGACCGCGACCAACCGCTGGCGCTCTACTTGTTCACCCGCCAGCCAGAGGTGCAGCGGCAGATCATCGCCCAGACCCAGTCAGGCGGCGTGGCGATCAACGACTGCGGATTGCACGTGGCCCAGCACGACTTGCCCTTTGGCGGTATCGGCGCCAGCGGCATGGGCCACTATCACGGCCATGAAGGCTTCTTGGAGTTCTCCAAGATGAGGCCGGTCTTCAAGCAGTTCGCCTGGCCGGCCTTTCCCATGCTCTACCCGCCCTACGGCAAGCTCTTCGAGCGCTTGATGAGCCTGATGCTCGGGCGTTGAGCAACCCTGTCCGCCCCCACCCGGAGCGGTAAGGGCAGGGTTCCACAGATTTTCACCTGACACCCCAAAGAATCTTTAAGGATACTAATGTCACAAATGAACCCACAAAGACTCAGGCAAGTGATTACAATGTGCGGGTGCCGGCAAGGAGTGCTTCTTGCCAGGAATCTCCTCACTTGCCTGAAGCCCCGAACACCCCATGACACTGCATGACGCCCGCCTTCTCAAACAGCTGACCACTGCGCTAGTCAATCACCCACGTGCCACCATGAAGGAACTGGCGGAACTGGCCGGAGTGAGCAAGGCCACGCTCAACCGCCACTACGGGACCCGTGCCAGCCTGGAACAGCAACTCGAACTGCATGCCAAGAACGTGCTCGTCGGCATCACCAGCAACGCCGGGCTGCACGCCGCCGAACCGCTGGAGGCCCTGCGCCACCTGATCCGGGAGCACCTCACCCACCGCGACCTGCTGGCCCTGCTGATGTTCGAACATCGTCCCAAGGGGCCGATGCTGGAGCAGGAGGCGTCCTATATCGAGGATCTGGATGCGTTCTTCCTGCGCGGCCAGCACCAGGGGGTGTTTCGTATCGATATCAGCGCCGCGGCCTTCACCGAGCTGTTCATCAACCTGATCTACGGCATGGTCGATGCTGAACGCCGCGGCCGTGCGGCCAGTGCCAATTCCGTCCATTCCCTAGAGCAGATGTTCCTGCATGGCAGCGTCGCCCAGGAGGCCAAGTCGGGCAGGCGCCCATGAAAAAGGCCGGCTGGATCGCTCCAGCCGGCCTTTTTCGCCCCCTTACCAGGTCCGCCTGATGCTGTCCGGGCGGCGCACATGCAAGAGCGCCCGGCATCGATTGCACGCATCGCTACCCTCCTCGAGCGCCGCCCGCCGGGTTTGCTCCGGCAGGCGGCGGTCACTCATTCAGGGGCGGTCCTGGCGTTGCGCCAGTTGCTGGTCCTGATTGTCCTTCCAGCCACCACCCAGGGAGCGGAACAGATCCACCAGGGCGATCTGCCGTTGAGTGCTGACTTCGATGAACGCCGTCTCGTTGGCGAAGTTGTTGCGCTGGGCGTCCAGGTAACGCAGGTGGCTATCGATACCGCCTTCATAACGAGCCTTGGCCAACTTCAGCGATTCGTTGCTGGTGTTGGCCAAGGCCCGGCGTGCCTGCTCCTCGCGGCGCAGGGTATCGGTGGCCGCCAGGGCGTCCGCCACTTCGCGGAACGCGGTCTGGATCGTGCCCTCGTACGCCGCCACCGCCGAGTCCTTGCGGGCCTCGGCCAGGTTCAGCCCGGCGCGGTTGCGCCCGCCATCGAAGATCGGCAGCGACAGGGTCGGGATGAAGCTCCAGGAGCGCGAGCCGCCATCGAACAGGCCAGACATCTGCGCGCTGGAGGTGCCGAAGCTGCCGGTCAAGGTGATCCGCGGGAAGAACGCTGCCCGCGCAGCGCCGATGTCGGCATTGCGCGCTTGCAGGCGGTGTTCCGCGGCGAGGATGTCCGGACGGCGCTCGATCAGCGACGACGGCGAGCCCGCGGCGATGTCTTGCACCAGTAGCGGCTGCTCCGACGGCTTCTCGGGAATCGACTTGGCCGCATCGGCGGTGCCCAGCAACAGCACCAGGGCATTGAATGCCTGTTGCTTCTGGCGCAAGGCGGCCTCCTCGTCGGCCCGGGACTGTTCCACCAGGCCCAGGGCTTCCTGGTAGTCCAGCGCGGTGGCGTTACCCACGGCGCGGTGCCGGCTGATCAGGGCGAAGGAGTATTCGCGGCTGACCAGGGTCTGCTGGGTCAGGGCCAGGCGGCGCTGGGCACCGTCATGGGCCAGGTAGGCCTGGGCGACCTCGGCGATCAGCGCAATGCGTGCCGAGCGCCCCGCCTCTTCGGTGGCCAGGTACTGCTGCAATGCGGCATCGC